>PKXR01000009.1 GCA_003133485.1 Candidatus Dormiibacterota bacterium | reverse complement strand
GCACACTCTCAACGGCAGCGCCTTGGCGCTGCCGCGAACCCTCGACTGCCTCTTGGAGACGTATCAAACAGAGCGTGGCACGGTTGCGATTCCCGAGGTTTTGTCTCCCTACCTAGGTCGGTTGACCGAGATTTCCTGAGGGGCTTGGCCTGCTGCTGCCGTCCTCAACGACCGCCAGGGGATCGCTTCGGGGCCTGAACCCGGTCGGCAGGGCCATCCGACCCACCGCGTGCAGGCTGTCTTCCGTGCAGTCCTGGCGAGCGTACTGATTGCCGGTCTGCTACCGTGACCAAACGTGGGAGCGGTGATCGCGTTGGTCGTTATCGTGCTTCTCGCGCTGGGCCTCGGCCGGTCCACGGTTCGGGTGGTTCAGCAGGGGCAAAAAGGGGTCGTCAAGCGACTCGGGCGCTTCCACGTCACCCGCAATCCCGGGTTGGTCTTCATGGTTCCGATCGTGGACAGCATGATTCGCGTTGACATGCGTGAGGTGCCTCGCCGCGGTGACAAGCAGGACGTGATCACCAAGGACAACGTGGCGGTGGGGGTGAGCGCGACCATTTTCCACCAGGTGGTCGACGTCAACAAGGCACTCTTTGAAGTGCAGGACTATCAGGTCGCTATCGACCAGATCAGTCGCACCGCCCTCCGCGCGGTCTTCGGCACCATGAGCTTGGACGAGGCTCTCTCGGAGCGTCAGCGAATCAACGCCGATCTGGCGGCCCATATCGCCGACGCGACTGAGAAGTGGGGGGTCAGGGTTAACCGGATCGAGGTTCTCGACATCATCCCGCCCACCAACATCCTGCGGGCGATGGAGGAGCAGAAGGAAGCCGACCAGCACAAGCGATCGGTCATCCTGCAGTCCGAGGGCGACAAGCAGGCGGCCATCAACCAGGCTGAGGGCGAGGCCCAAGCCAACATCACCAGGGCCACGGCTCAGCGGCAGGCAACCATCCTCGCGGCCGAGGGTCGCAAGCAGGCTCAGATCCTGGAGGCCGAAGGCAATCAGGAGGCGCAGAAGCTGGACGCGCTCGGGGAGGCTTCGGCGATCGGAGCCGTCTTCGAAGCCATCCATCAGAGCAAGGCCACTCCTGAGGTGCTGGCCTTCTGGCAGCTCAAGAACCTGGCCACCCTGGCTGACAGCCCGAACGCCAAATTGGTAGTGCCAACTGACTTCGCTGGCCTCATGGGCGCAGCTTCTGCTCTCATGATGGCGACCAAGTCGGAACTTGGTCCCGAGTCCGCGCCCGCCCAGGCTGCCAAGCCGACGCCTGCGCCGGTGCCACCTTCTCCCCCAGTCCGGGCCCAGCCCAACGGGGGCAGACGCGCCACCAACCGCTAGGTGAACGGTCAACTCAGTCGCGAAATCGGGCCGGAGGACCTCCGATGATCAACGGCATCGAGCGGATGATCGGGGAGGAGGCGGTGGTTTCCGTCGCGATCCCTGGGAAAATTCACCTTGGCGCCGTCCGGGCGCGCGGTGAGGAGTGGCCGGCTCTCAGCGCCGTCGGCGACTCCATCGCGAGGGACGTGATTGTGCTGGTCATGGAGGTCCGGGACGGTCATCTGGTAGTCACGCCCAGCGCGCCTTAGGCGCTGTTTCCGATGAGGTTCTAGCCGACCACTTCGGCGGGGAGGACAATCTGTTGTCAACCCACCTTTGGAGGGATGGCAGAGCGGTTGATTGCGGCGGTCTTGAAAACCGCTGAGGCGGCAACGCTTCCGGGGGTTCGAATCCCTCTCCCTCCGCCATTCTGAGATCAGATGCTATCGCTTGGTCCCGTGTGGAATCGGCTCAGTTGCAGTCAGGCTTGCAGTCGCAGGCGCGGAGCCCCCTGCGCTGGCCCCCGCTCGGGCACGACTTCGGGCTGGGCGTAGCCGGCCGACCGTTGACCTGCTCGGAGCGCGGATCGTAGAGTGTTCAAGTAAGCTTCAAGATCGAATGAGAAAGGAAGGCGAGTCAGGATGAGCCACGTCGAGCCACGCCACCCAGTCCTGGCGGGGGCTCCACTAGCTGCGGTCGTGTGCCAGATCAAGTACGAGGTGCGGGGCGCTCTCGCTGACTGGAAGACCGCTACCCACGTCCATCAGCAGCTTGATCCGGAGTCCTACCCAAAGGTTGAACAAATCAGTGCCGGCGGGATTAACGTGCAATTCAGTCCAGCTCAGGCACCCTCAATATCGCCGCAAGCACCTATGACTGGGTGGCGCTTCTCGAGTGTTCAGCGAGAGTGGAACGTGGGATTGCTCCCAGACTCCGTGTCCATTGAGACCGCGACTGCATACACCTCGTGGAGTCCGGACTTCCGTGAGCGCCTCGAGCGCGTGGTCCGAGCGGTAGCCGAAGTTGTCGAGCCTTCCTTCGAGCAACGTCTAGGGCTTCGCTATATCAACCAAGTACCGTGTCCACAGGAGATCACGCCTCAGAACTGGTCTAAGTATCTGGCGCATGGCCTTACAGGGCCGACCAGAGTCGGGCCGTTTAAAGGGAAGCTGACCTCTCTCTTCCAGCAACTCCATTATTCTCTCGAGCCGACTCAAGACATATCTGCGAACGTGCTGGTAGGGGCCGGCGAGGACGCGCACAGGCAAAGGCAACCTTGGCTCATGCTGGATATTGACGTGTACCGAGAGGGTATACGCACCTTCAGCGTAGACGGGATACGCAGCACCGCTGACACACTCGCGGACCTGGCGTACGAGTTGTTCACTAACTTCGTGGACAGGCGGTATCTGGAGTCGATCCAATGACCAGCCTCACGGAGTTCGCTGGCTCAGTAGACACTGGAAACCTTGTGTACCGAGAGATTGGCAGTCATTCAGAGTCGTGGAACGAGACAGAGTCGATCGCCGGCGCGGATTCGGCTGTGGCCTGGATAGCCGCCACCCTTGCCAGCCGCGAGAGGCTGAATGGCACACGCTCGGTCATCGATGCGCTGCTCCGGCAGCCGGGATTCCGAAGGGTACCCCTCAGCACGCCGCTGGGCTATTCCCTAGTGGGAGGGGTAAAGGACTATTCGTTTGCCGTCACGCCTTTTGTTGACACCGAGGATGCCCCAGCGCCGTGGAGTGCTGACCCCCACATAACCTTCGTGTTCTCCGAACCAGCGTACTGGACCTACGATGCCGTTGCCCCCATGCCGGCGCGCGCGATGGCGCATGAGGCGACAAGCCGAGAAGCGTCCGAGTTCCGCCAGATCGCCAGATGGTTACATGCGACGAATGCGGAAGTGGCGAATCTCCTTGGTATAGGCCCTACTACCTCCTACGCATGGGAGCGAGAGGGACGTCACCCAAGGCCCCGAGTTGCTCGCAGACTCTCTCAGTACCATGCCCTCCTTTCCACCCTTGTCTCACGGATGGGAGAGGAGAGGGCCGTTGCTTGGATCAACGATGATCCCGCGCGCAGGGCACGTCTGCTTAGTGGAGATGCGGGCCAGGCACAGCAAGAGGCAGCTGACGTCTTGTTTGGTCCCATGCAACAGGGTCCCCCTCCTGGTGCGTGGCTTCCAGACTAGAGTGCAGACAGGGACGTGGTCCCGGCCAGCGATGTGCCGCCAGAGCCAGTCAACTGGTTGGACTCTGGCATCGAACCCGAGGGCTGGACCCCCGCGCTCCTAGGAGCTCTCGCTGACTGCAGACTCGGCGATGTCATTGTCGGGATCGAACTGCCGTATCTCAGAGGCGGCGGCGATGGCCCGCTTTGGTTAGGAGGATCCCAACTCGGAGAGGGGATTGGGTACTGCGCTCCTGGGGGAGGGTTAGCTCGGCACGAGCCGCTTGGCGTGATCACCTCTCAGACTTGCGATCTGCGCGAACAAGATCAAGAGCGCAGGCAGCCTTGGATGCAGGTTTGCCCTGCGGTCTGCTATGAGGCTCCGGAGTCGGTCCCGCGTAAGGCGTACCTCTATCCGCTGACGGGGCCCGATCTTTCCCAGGGAACGTGGGTCGCAGACCTCCGCATGGAGGCCGCAGTAGAGAAAACGGTGCTCTGCGATCGGCAGGTAGTGCGGGGGTTCCAGTCAGAAGATGAGGAGGTTAGGTTCGCCCTTGCACTCGGCCGGCGAAGGGACCGTGCCGCCTTGCACGATCTGGCCAATGCCTGCCTCTATCAGCCATTCGCCAGAATGAAGAACAATAATAGGCACCGCTGGGCGACAGTCCGTGAAGAGATTTACCGTGTCGGATTGATTATCAGTGGCCCTAGGCTGGAGCCAGTCGCCATCCAGCCTACGTTTATCCTGGCGCACTCAGGCCCACCTTCGACAGGGCTACAAGCTTAGTTGAATCGCTGGTGGGAAAGGGCGAGCGAGGCTCTCCGGGATAGCGGTGAACGCGTCGAGCTCATGGCTAACGTCTATCTGTCGGCCGAGGCGATCGACCTTCGTGCGTATGAGCGCCTTGTTCTGATGGAGTGGCTCTAAAGAGGCTGCCAAAGTGTGCCAAGCTGACAACCAGCCGTGGATGGCTACGGCAGGGCGAATTGGAGCGGGATCTTCGGGCTCACCTCATCTGCCACGTCGGCACCCTCTAAGTGATCGAGTACGCGGGTGCGACCATGAGCGAGGGGACCTGGCTTGACTGGGTACGCAGTACAGGTGCCATGCCCTGATTCGGCGGTCGAAGGAGCCCTAGCCGACTCTGCGATCGTGTGTTTGGATCATAGTGCCGACTTCTGGGCATATGCAGCACGGGCAAGTTCCTTGAGGACTCCCTCTTTGGATAGGATGTCCTCTTGCGTCAGCTGCACGGCGTACTGTCCCGATCTATGGCTGTAGCCCACCATGACTAGTCCGGACTCGGCGATTTTGGCATCTATGTCTTCAGTCTGGGGCAGCTTCAACTGAAGTCTGAATTGGCTCTTCTGGGGACGGAACGATACGAAGTTGAAGGCCTGCTTATCTCGCGACAGCCCGATATAGTATTTGTTGTACTTCAGTTCAAGAGTTGGATCAAATTCGTGCAAAATGGTGAGCATTTGATCTGCCAAAGCGACCGTCTTCTTGGACCCACGCTTTTCCCAATAAGCTCGGTCTGTTGGAGCTGATTCGGCGTCCTCGTCCTCATCGACGTAGCCCCGACTAAACTCATCCATAACAGTAGTGAAGATCAGAAACACATGGTCGTCAAACTTTATTGCTCGCATTTGGATAGCTACTAGAGGGATAGTGCCATTGAAGAGGGACACCACATTCAGGAACCTGCTGGTGATGTCCTCGGCGATCAGTACGGCACAGTGGTCGTATTGGGGATACCGCGTGCGTTCAATATCCCAATACTCGATCGTCCTGATGATATGGCTTTCATCCGTCGGTCCAAGTTGAAGCTCCACTTCGTACCGGCGTAGCGTCTCTGGATCTTGCAACAAGAGGTCGAGGCGACCTGCGTGCGGCTGGATTTTCTCGCTGGTTCTTAGAACGAGTTCACCAAGCCCTAGGATCTTAGGGTCGTCCGAGATTATCTGTTGGACCCACTTCTCGTTGTATTCTCCGTTGCCCTTGAGTGTCAGACGTTCGTACTGGGTGTATCCCTTGTTCATGTTTGCACTCCTTCTCCCCATGGCCGGAGCCACCTGGCCATGATGCTCGCTCCCCAACGGCCCACCAGCCGTGCCCTAAGCCTATCGTAGTGAACGGTGTGTGGAAAGCAGTGCTCGGAAGAGTGGACCGTGATTAGGTACCTTAAGGTGGAGCAGCTCGTGGAGGATCACTTCGCGTCGGAAGCCCTCAGTCTGATAAAGGAGGTCGCTAGCGAAGGTCACTCGTCCCCTAGGTGAGCAGCTCGCCCACTTCCGGCTCATGACCATGAGGCGCACTTCCAGCGGTGCCACATCGAGCCGCTTGGCCCACCCCCGCACCTCACTCTGGAATGCCTCAGTCGTCACGGGTGTCGTAAGGGGCTCGGAAGGCACAAACGAATGCTGTCGGGTTTCCCGCCTCATGTCTGTACACGCCTGAGCGACTCGACGAGATCGTCGACATAGTCACCGGATCCACCCTTCGCACCCGCCTGGACTAAGGCTGCGTGGAGCTTCATCCGGACGTGACGCTCCTGATCTGACCTAAGACGCCACTGCGGACAGTCGCCGAATGCCACCGCCGCTGCGTCCGCGGTGGCGCGTGCTCGGCGCTCATCGAAGCCCTTCCCCTTCAAATACCAAAGAATAGCGAACGCATCGGGTCGTAGTCCTGTTGACTCTTGCTCCTTCTCGGCCTGGATTGCCTCCTTGGCAAGGTTCGCAAGCGCTGTAAGTGCTTTCCCTGTCGACACCTGCCGGTCTCTAAACTCCGAAGCGATCTTCTCCGCCTTCTCGCCGATGGACATGAGGAAAGGCTTACTGTCTCGCTCGTTTGCGACCATGTCGTGTAGCACCTTCACCAGGTTCACGACCTTTACTGTGTCGGGGGTATTCTTGAGCGCGAGCTGTTCCAATGTCTCTTCGGTCAGCTTATGGATGCCGCCAGTGCCTCGGATCGGGGAGGCTGTGGTGTGCTCCTGAACCAATTCAGCCGTCTTTCGGAGGAACGACCTGTCGACGTCGATCCCGGATTGAACGCCTCGCGCACGATGGCATAGATGCGCATAATGCCGTCGTAGTCGTTTAGGTAAGGGCGGAGGAAGGTATCCGGCGCAATGATCTCGAAGAGATTCTCCAGCTCCGACACGTAGGCTTGCAGTTCGTCTCTCCGAGCCTCATCCCGAAAGTGCTCGACGACGGCTTCCACCTCCTTATCAGCACTGAGGCCATGACCGATCCTCAAATAGTCCCATCGCCCTTGAGCCATGAGCTCAGCGAAGCGCAGCTGGAGCTCAGGGATACCGGTAACGACGCCGGAGACATCCTTAGAGTCGAAGGCAAGCGCCTCCTCTAGCTTCTCGAAGATCCCAACAAAATCGAGGACGAAGCCCGCGGGCTTTGCCCGTTCTTCCGCATCCTCATAGGGTCGGTTCACACGGGCGATGGACTGTAGGAGAACGTGGTCACGCATCGGCTTGTCGAGGTACATGGCGTACAAGATGGGCGCATCGAATCCAGTGAGGAGCTTCTCGGTGACGATGAGGATCTTAGGGAGGCCATCCGGTTTCCGGAACGACTTCCGGATCTCCCTCTCCTTCGTCTCGGCATAGTGGAAGCGGCTAAGCTCCGCCGGGTCGTTGTGGCCGGGGCTGATGACAACATCGGAGTACTCAGGGGGAAGGTACCGGTCGAGAGCGTCCTTGTAGAGGGTGCACGCCTCGCGGTCGACGCTTACCACGAGCGCCTTGTAGCCCATGGGCTCCACGTTGGTGGTGTAGTGTGTGCTGATGTACTTGGCGATCCCATCCACCCGCTCACGGTTCTTCATCATGTTCCGGAGTGTCACAGCGCGTTCTAGGACTTTGTTGAGTGTCTCAATATCTGACACACCCTCCAGCTCCGCAACCTGAAGGAACTCCCCTTCGAGTGTTGCCCGGTCGACGAGCAAATCGTTGGGGGCAAGGGCGTAGTTGAGCGGGACGGTCGTGCCGTCGTCGATGGACTCCCGGATTGAGTACTTGTCGAGAAAGCCATTCTCGTCGTCCGGGCCAAAAGTCTTGAAGGTGCCTTTGCCGTGCTCGGTCTTGTCGATCGGCGTGCCGGTGAAACCGACGAAGGTCGCGTTTGGCAGTGCGGCCATGAGGTATGTCCCTAGCGCTCCCCCCATCGGCCGGCCCGGTCAGCCGCAGGCAGGCGCTATCGGCACTTGCGAGCGGGGCGACGCGATGGTTCTCCGCCGCCGGGACCCGTCGAGCGCTTCATGACCGTGCCCCGCACGCGAGCGATGTTCGGAACTCTGCGAAGATGTGGTCAGTGGGATGGGAGGCACTCAAGCAGTGGGGTGACGACGTCGCTCGCATCGAGCCGCTCGGTGGCGGAGTCGCCAACGACGTGTGGGGCGT
>PKXR01000056.1 GCA_003133485.1 Candidatus Dormiibacterota bacterium | reverse complement strand
CTTCCTAGAACTGCTGCTGATCCTGGCGTGGCGCGTCGCCGGATACCTCGGTGCCGACTTCGCACTGCTTCCCTTCCTGGGAACGCCATGGCAGCGCGGGCCACTTGCGGCCCATAGGCGCCCCTACACCAACGACCGGCGCGTCCAAGCCTGACCCGATCGACTGCAATCCTCCTCGAAGGCGCTCCGGCTACGTGGCCGGGGCGCTTTTCGTCAATTCGGCGAGAGCCGGGGTCGACCCAGTACGAAAGCCAGGGGCTGCCTCAACCACTGCAGCCCACCTGGCAGGGGCTCCGGCGACGATCTCCCGTGGCCCTTGACGACTTCAGTCCAAGCCAATTGCGGCCGAGTAATGACCGGGATCACCTCCAAGCAACTCCATCCTCGCTGGGCGTGCCTAACGGCTGGACATACAATCTGGCTATTGACATTAGCCTCCTGGCTATATATCCTAGGCAAAATGAATAACGTCCAGCGACTGCTTCGACAGAGTCCCCTGAAGTTCGGCCTCGTCTGCGTCGGCGGCCTGTTTCTCCTCTTCTTCCTGGTCGGGCCCGCTCTGGTATTGCTCTTCCGCGTAGCTATCGTGGCCGCCATTGCTTGGCTGGGAGCGACCCTCTACCGACGCCACCAGGCTGGTGCTCACGGCCGCTGAAGGAGATCTGGTAACCGTTGCCTAGAGAAGGACTCACTACCGCCAAGGTCGTCGACGAGGCCGAGCGCCTTGTCGACGAGGTAGGTCTCTCACGCCTAACCCTCGCCGCCCTCGCGGCGCGCCTGAATATCCGGCAGCCTTCGCTCTACAAGCACATAGATGGAATGAGCGGTCTCCAACGGGCGATCGCCCAGCGAGCTAGCGCAGAACTTGCCCACACCCTCGCCCGGGCCGCGGTGGGTAAGGCGCGAGGTGATGCCATCGTCGCCATGGCGCAGGCTTACCGAGCCTGGGCGTTAAAGCATCCAGGTCGCTACTCTGCTACCCAGATCCCAGTCATCGCGGGGGACATCGCCGAGGACGGTGAGATCTTTCCGTTGGTGCAAGTCGTCTCCGATGTGCTCGCCGGATATCAGCTGCAGGGTGATGAGTCCATCCATGCCCTTCGCACGCTGCGCTCCGCCCTGCAAGGGTTCATCGCCCTGGAGAGCGGAGGTGGCTTCGGGGATTCAGTCGATGTCGAGAAAAGCTTCAACTGGCTTCTGGACGCCCTCGTGTCCGCACTCTCCGCGCGAACAGAGCTTCAATTCAGCCACCATTGACCGGTTCCTGACCAACCTTTCAGCGATAACTGCCAGGCGCCTGGTAGGGCTCCTGCAAGGTTCAGTTTCACCGCCCGCCGCCCGACTTCAGTCAAGAGCCCGGAACCGGCTCCCTTGGGGAGGGTTGTAGACGCTGCGGGAGGTGGTTTGTACACCGCACGGGCTGATCTCATCCCGAGATCAAACTGACGGCTGGCCCGAGCGAAATTAGGCGGTTTTGGCGACCTTCGTTTTTCCCCGGTGCACGGGGCGCCTTGGCGCAAGTTGAGCCAGGCGGAGAGGCCCCGGCAGCATCTAGGAGGTCAAGCACGGCAGCCAGCTGTTTGCTCCGGGGACGGCTACTATCGGCGCCCTTCCCAGTACTGTCCGATCACGGCTCGGGACCGGCGTAGGCCCCTGCGGTCTCGGGAAACATGGCTTTGACAATCTTCAAACGCGAAATGTCGACGGTCGCGTCCATATGCAGGAATATCGCCGCATCGCGAAACAGTTTCTCGACTCCGACATCCAGCATCGACCCAGCTCCGCCGTGGAGTTCCATGGCGTTCTGGCACACGGCTAGTACCTCCTGCGAGGTGAACACCTTCGCCATGTTGCTGAGCTGGTCGGCGTCTGCCGTCCCTAGGTCGACGGCGCGGGACGCCTCTCGCAGCAGGCCCCGACAGGCGCAGAGCTTGGTCGCCATGTCCGCCAGCCGCAGCGCGACCGCCTGGTGTTTGATCAGCAGACGCCCACCCTGGACATAGCTTTGGACGTAAGCAGCGGTCCTCTCGAATGCGGCCATGCCCACACCGAGGTTCTTGGCCGCCTGGATGATCTTGCCTGGGCGGAAGTAGATGGCGGCGGCGCCGATCGCCGCGTTCTCGATGAGGAGGTGATCGCTGGGCACGGTGCAGTCTTCGAAGACGATCTCGCCGTTGTTCATAAAGCGGCCGCCTATCGTCTCGTTGCAGCGCTCGACCTTCAGCCCTGGGCTGTCGCGGGGCACAAGAAAGCTCGACGTTCCCTGCAGCATCCCAACGCCCGGCTTCGTGTTGGCGTAGACGACGTAGAGGCCGGCATCGTAGCCATTGCTGATGAACTGCTTGCGGCCGTTGATNNGCGGGAGCGTTGTAAGGGAGCCAGCGGTCGGACGCGCCCCGGGGTTCGGTCAGACAGTGGGCCAGCAGGAAGCTAGGATCCGCGACCACCCGGGCGAACCACCGCTCCTGCAGATGCCGGGGGGCGAGGTGGCGGAGCAGAACCGAAACCTTCCAGATCTGGGCTAGCTTGTCGGCCAGCCCCGAGTCACCGCGGGCGATCTCCTCCGCGATGATGGCAAAGGTCTGCACCTCCTCACGGGGGTCGATCTGGGTACCACCGAACTCGGCCGGGACGCCCAGCGTCCGCAGGCCGATCTTGTCCGTTTCCTCGAGGATGTACGCGGGCAAGCGGTCCTCTGGGGTCATGAGCCATTCGCGCTGCCAGTTAGTCCGGATGAANNGTGTCCCGCATCAATGTCTGTTCCGGCGAGAGCCCGCGAGCGGCCATTTCCATGCATTGGTCCTCCCTGTTCTCGGAGCGGTGCGGGCCCCGGTCCGTGGCCCGCGACCTGCGCGGTCGCGCCGGGACGCGGTCGGGCCATGGTACTGCTCTGCTGGCGCCGAGCTGGGCTGCTGAAAGTTGTCTATCGGACCCCTTCGGAACCCCTCGC
>PKXR01000055.1 GCA_003133485.1 Candidatus Dormiibacterota bacterium | reverse complement strand
CAGTACGCTCGCGGACCAGGTCTGGACCGCGCGCTCCGCCACTGCGCTAACCGGGAACAGAAATCCGCGCGAGCTGCCTACCGGACTTAGCGATAGCTACGCCTCGCTGCGGTGCCGCGGGATAACGAGTAAATGACTCACGGATCCGTAGCTTCCGCCGTGACCGCGTATCACAATATCACGAGGGGCAAAACCGCTCGCGATTTACTGTTCGGGTGAGCTCGTTAGGCCCGGTGGCCCGCGCTCGCCACGAGCCGATCCGACTCACGGCGTTCCCACTGCAACGTCAACGCAGGTCGACCGATTCCGTGGTAGTTGAATCCGTGGAGCGCCAGCGTGGCGGGATTGAGGCAATTTCTCCCGTCGACCACGGCTCGCCTTCTCACTAACGATGCTGCCCTCTGCCAGTCGATCGCCAGATACTCCGGCCATTCCGTGACGACGGCGATTACGTCAGCATCCTCGACAGCCGAGTAGACATCGGCGGCGAATTCCACTCCGGGCATGATCGCCTGTGCTTCTTTCATCGCAACCGGGTCGTGGGCGATGACGCTGGCCCCCAATTCGAGGAGTCGCGTCGCGATCGCGAGGCTTGGAGCCTGGCGCATGTCATCAGTTCCTGGCTTGAAGGAGAGACCGAGCATCGCGACCCGGCGTCCTTCGAGGTCATTACCGACTGCGTCCCGGATCTTCTGGACGAAGCGCATGCGCTGTTGTTCATTCACCTCAATTGCGGAGCGCAGCATCCAGAAGGTGAAGCCCTCGCGCCGCGCTGCATGCTCCAGCGCAGCCACGTCCTTGGGGAAACAGGAGCCACCGAAGCCCAGCCCCGCGCGCAGTGAGGCGCTGCCGATCCGGGCATCCAAGCCCATCCCGTGGGACACGCCGTCTATGTCCGCGTTCATTTGGTCGCACAGGTTGGCGATCTCGTTGATGAATGAGATTTTCATCGCCAAGAAGGCGTTGGAGCCGTATTTGATGAGTTCGGCCTCTGTATTGCCCGAGCGCAGGACCGGAGCGTCAAACGGATTGAGCGCCGCGACGACGCGCGAAACGGCACCCTCATCGCGGCCACCGACGACGAAGCGATCCGACCGGGTGATGTCTTCGACAGCGCACCCCTCGCGCAGAAATTCAGGACAGGAGACCACCTGGAGGCCGCGGTCATCGTCTCCCAGCTGACGCTGCAGCCGCCGGCCCGTTCCGGGTGGAACCGTGCTCTTAACCACCACCACGGTCCCGGACTCCGCATGCTCGGCGATCGTGGCGATGACTTCGTCCAGAGCGGTTAGATCCGACCGCCCATCGGGTAAGGAAGGCGTACCGACAGCCAGCACGACGAGCTTGTGAGTATTCAGGACCACAGCGAGGTCGGCCACCACGGTCAACCTTCCTGCATCGACCACTTGTCGCAGCAGGGTGTCCAGGCCGGGCTCGTAAAACGGCGCATCACCTTGGGCGATCAGCGAACGCCGCTGGGGATCAACCTCGACTAGGGTCACGCTCCGACCGGTGGAGGCGAGGCAAACGCCGGTTACCAGGCCCACGTAACCAGCGCCCACGATGGCGATCGGCTCCAGTTCTTCGGGCGCCTGGAAGAGTTCGCCCGGTGGAGCGCTCTGACTGACCAACTTCTCCCCTTGCCAATATTTGCCGCGGTCTGAGGAGAAGGTTTTCTCGTCCTTCCCTGCAGAATCTCCCGCGTCCAACCGCCAATAGCTCTGAGCCCGCCCTGACTCCGAGCCCGCACCTGCTGTCTCCGACCTTCCCCTGGTGCCGATTCTGGCAAACAATTGCAACTGGCGTCAATGAGTGGGGGCACCGGTCAAGCGCGAAGCACGGCGGCGAGAGCGTCGACGTGCGTGGCCAAAGCGGGACGGGTCGACCCGACGGCGGACCGCCTTGAGTTCGCAGATCTCACCTGGAGCCTCTCTGGCGCCCCGTGATCAGCTTTCGTGCAGCGCAATCCACACCTTAGAGAGGGGGTGTAACAATCTCGTCAGGTCGCCGGGCGAGGGAGTGAATCAACGCCGAATTCGCCGGGCGAAATAGTCACGGACACCGCCCGGCAAGAGGTCGCCACGGGCTTGCCTTCCTGACGGGATCCGCAGACTGCACACTCGAACTGTGGGTAGTGAGCAAGCCTCACGAATCGATCACATCGATCGCGAAGTGGTTACCGCCAGCTCGAGGTGCTGCACCCAGGACTAAATTCGTGCCGAGGTTCCTGGCGGGGTGAGCCCTTCACTTTCCCCCGCACGGGGGCGGAACCTGCTCTCCCTACGGCCGTCGGAATCATCGGGATCCGACGGACCCGCCGCCCCGGTCCTCCCGGGGTGGCGGCCCGACCGGTTCAGGAGTCGGCGTACAGCATGAACTCGTAGGGGTGCGGGCGGAGCCGGACCGGGTCCACCTCGCGCTCCCGCTTCAGAGCGATCCAGGTGTTGACCAGGTCCTCGGTGAAAACGCCCCCCTCGTAGAGGAACTGATGGTCGCGCTCCAAGGCCAGGAGTACCTCCTCCAGGCTGCCAGGCAGGTTCTTGACCGCGTCGGCCTGTGCGCCCTCCAGCTCGTAGAGGTCAGCCTCGATCGGAGTCGGCGGCTCGATCTGATTGCGGATTCCGTCCAGGCCGGCCATGAGCATGGCCGAGAAGGCGAGGTAGGGATTGCAGGTCGGATCTGGGGAGCGGAACTCCAGACGACGTAGCTGGGGCCGCTCGCTGTAGGTCGGGATCCGAATGCAGGCGCTTCGGTTACGGGCGCTGTACGCGAGCTTGATCGGGGCCTCGTACCCCGGCACCAGCCGGCGGTAGCTGTTGGTCGTGGGAGCGGCGAAAGCCAACACCGCCGGAGCGTGGGCCAGAAGTCCGCCGATGTACCAGCGCGCCAGATCACTCAGGAGTGCGTATCCGTCCTTGTCATAGAAGAGCGGGATCCCCTCCTTCCACAGTGACTGATGGGTGTGCATCCCACTGCCGTTGTCCCCGAAGAGCGGCTTGGGCATGAAGTTGGCAACCAACCCCTCGCGGTGGCAGACGTTCTTGACGATGTACTTCAGGACGAGCACCTTGTCAGCCATCGACACCATCGAGTCGTAACGCACGTCGATCTCGGCCTGCCCGGCGGTCCCCACCTCATGGTGGTGGACCTCCACCTCGATGCCTGTCTCCTGGAGCGCCAGTGAGATCCGGCTGCGCACGTCCTGCAGCTGGTCCACGGGAGGAGTTGGGAAGTACCCCTCTTTGAGCCGAGGCCTAAAACCTAGGTTGGGGGTGCCGTTCTGGCCGCTGTTCCAGATACCCTCCGCGGAATCGATATGGTAAAAACCCTCGTTCACGGTCTGTCCGAAGCGGATGGAGTTGAATATGTAGAACTCCATCTCCGGCCCCCAGTAGCTGGTGTCGGCGATGCCACTCTCCCGAAGGTAGTTCTCCGCCTTGCGGGCCACATACCTAGGGTCGCGGCTGTAGCGGCTCTTGGTGATCGGGTCGCCGATGTCGCAGATCAACGAGAGGGTGGGGACCTCCAGCACGGGATCGACAAAGGCGGTGCGAGAATCCGGGAAGAGAAGCATGTCGCTCTCGTAGATCTGCTGGAAACCCTTGATGCTGCTTCCGTCGAAGCCGATTCCCTCAGCGAATACTCGCTCGGTCAGCTCGGAGATTGGCACACTGAAGTGCTGCCACTGACCCAGGAGGTCGCTAAAGCGAAAGTCGGCGAACTTGATCCCCTGATCCCTGGCAAAGGCGATCACTGAGATGGGATCTTCCTTAGCGGTCGGCTCCAGCTTTCCCTCGACGGCCATGACCATGTACTTCCTCCGCAACCGTGGCGGACTCTCTCCGCTGAACCTAGGGCCAGCCTAGCAGCCAGGGCCCATCCGACCATCGTGTTTCTAACACGAATACGGTTGGGGAAAGTTGGTGCTCAAGTCCCCAATTCGAAGTCAGAGATCAGCCGGGTTGGGCGACCTCCGGGGTCTTGGCGTTGACCTGGGCCCGCGCATCTTCGGCGCTCGCGAAGTAGAGCTTGTTGATGCCAGTCCACTCCGTCCACTCGGGGGGGAGGTCTTCCTCGGCGTAGATGGCGTCCACCGGACAGGGGTCGACGCAGGCCCCGCAGTCGATGCACTCCTGAGGGTCGATGAAGAGCATCCGGTCCTCATCAGCCCCGATGATGCAGTCCACCGGGCAAACCTCGACGCAGGACTTGTCCTTGACGTCGACGCAAGTCTCGCCAATCACATAAGTCATCGCGCAATCAACTCCTACCGCCGCTCTCTCAGCCTTCGGGGCAGGCCCACTTATCAGGGGGAGCCTGAATTCAGGATAGCAGAGGCCTGGAGGGCCCCCCGGTGTAGCCAGCCGGATGCTACAAACCCGTTATTACTGTTGCAGTAAAGATCCGAGACTCGGTGACTGATCACGATGAGGATGACAAGGGCGGCGGTCGCTACTGACTTCAGGGTGAACGAGTATCCGACCATCCGATGTCCAAGGGAACCGCTCCGGAAGGTCCGGCCGAGCCACGTGCCGGCCCCGCGTCGGGCTGAGACCGTCGCTGGTCGCTTCAGCTCCATCCCGGGCTGCTGCGTGGCCCCGACGTAGTGGGAACTCGTCAGCTGGAGCCTCTTCTTCCCAGAAAAATTAGAAGGTTTGATGGTGCGGTGCGCCAGCGCGGGCGCTCCGCCACCTAGAATTCGAGCAGGGAGTCAGGCTGACCAGTCGGTGCAGCCACTCCCGGGAGATGTCACCATGAGCCAGTTGTGATCGCCAATTCCAACTCGTCGCCGATCCGACGCGGCGCCCTGCCGTCTTGGGAAAGACTGGCAGCCGCGGTGATCGACTTCGTGGTGCTGTTCGTCGTCGAGTTGATCGTGGCAATCCCTATCGCCGGCCACCAGTACTCCCGAATCGCCGCCTTCGCTCGGGCCCACGAGAATAGCTCGGGACTGGCGAAGAATCCCCATTTCGTCGCGCTGGCTCGACAGCTCAGCCTGCAGACGTTCCACGTTTGGATCGCCGCCGCGGCAATCACCGCTGTGTACCTGATAGGAATGTATCTAGCTACCGGAGCCACTCTGGGGAAGTTGGCGCTGGGGTTACGCATCACCCGCACTGATGGACGTCCCATGACGGTCCGAGATGCCGTGCTTCGTTCGATCGTGTTCTGGATCGGGAGCCCGCTTCTTCCTCTGATTGGGATCTGGATCTGGCTGCTGCAGTTTGTCGGCGGGACCCTGGTTCTCCTGATTCGCCCCGACCACCGGGGTCCGGAGGATCTGCTGGGCGGCACCATGGTGGTGCGTCAGGCTGATCGGGGCCGCTCGATCGCGGAATTGACCGGCTACGGTCCGCCGGCGGTACCACCTGCGTATCCCCCAGACGCGCCCCCACTCCGGGGCGGCCATCTTCCCGGCTGGGGCCCGGTAGTTGACCAAGCGCCGCCCCAACCGGGTGGTGGAACGGAAGAGGGGCCTAAGTGACTCTGATCGAGACGATCACGCTGCCCGGGACTACGGCTCGCGCCTGGGACTTGCTGGCCACTCGCGACGGTGCCTTACGGCTGACTCCGGGGCTGACGGTAGGTAAGGACGGGCGCGGCACCCTGCGAGTGGTCATCGCAGGACACTCCGTCACCTATCGCGGGTACGCCCGCCAACACATCGAGGAGGAGGGTCGGCACCTCACCTGGACCCTCAGCGGCAAGGAGGTGCGGGGCACTGGGAGGGCTCACGCCGAGGTGAGAGCCCGCTTCCGGGACGACCCCGATGGCGGGAGCGACCTTCGCCTCACTGTGCTGGTCGAGGGCCGCGGCCGAATGGGGGAGATCGCCGAGGCCGACCTGGACCGAGCAGTAGTGTCAGTCATCGCCCGGTTTAGGAGGGCGGTGGCCAAGGAACTCGAGGACGCCGCCCCAGCAATCAGACCAGCCAGAGCCCGGACGGCGACCGGCACGATCCCGGAGCAGCCCCGGCCTGAGCCGGCGCAAGCTCCTCGCCAGGCCGCCGCTCGAGTCGAGGTGATGCCGCCCAGCCCCCCATCTACGCGGGCTCTGCCGGCCGGTGCGGCGGCGTTGGGCGCCTTCGTCGTGGGAGTGGCGGCGCTGATCTTCTGGCGCTATCGCCGGCGAGGCTGACTCAGCCGGCCAGCGCCGGCCGGCCCAAGGGCGGTTCGGGTGGGCCGCGCGCTAGGACGTTTACTAGGTAAGTTCTGGATTACTTGGCTCCCTCTGGCACCCCGCCGCCGAGCGTCCTAGACTCCGAGAGTGGACGAGCCACCCACTCAGGCTAAGCGCTGGTACCGCCGTCGGCTGTGGCACTGGCCGCGTTCGTGGCCAAGACGAATTCGGGGCTGCTTTAGCTGCTGCTCCGGATGCCTGATCACCTTCTTGGTGGTGAGCCTGGCCTTGATCGCGTTCGCCCTCACCCCCAACTTCTACCCCGCCTACCCAAGCTCGGCTCGGACCCTGGCCGCGGACGCCAGCACGGTCGCCGGCCATGGGCTGCCCTGGCTGCACAGCAATGGCAGCGTCATCCTCGACAGCCATGGACGCCAGGTTCTGCTGCGCGGGATGAACGTGACCGGACTGGAGGAGGCGAAAGACATGCGCCCGGGGCCGGTCCCCACCAGCCAGGATTTCGCCGAAATGGCCGCGGACGGGTTCGACGTGATCCGGCTGCCGATCAACTGGTCTCGGTTGGAGCCCCGGCCGGGAAAGATGTCCCGATCCTACCTGGATCTGATGCGCTCAGTGGTAAACGATGCCGCCGCGCACGGGATCTACACCATCCTCGATCTCCATAACATCGACTGGAGCATCTACTACGGCGGCGATGGAGCCCCTAGCTGGGCCGTCGCCGGCAGCTTGCCCCGGACCGCTCCCCTGCCGTCCCCCTGGAACCGACACGTGTCCCCCGGCGTACTGGCCAGCTACGGCATCTTCTGGGCCAACCTAGGGGGCTGGCAGAAGGACGTGACCGCGGTCTGGAGCTATGTCGCTAAGGCCTTCCGCGACGACTCGGCAGTGGCCGCCTTCGACCTCTGGAACGAACCCCATCCCTTCCCCGTACCCCCCGGGCTGTTCGAGAAGAAATACCTGCTGCCCTTCGAAGCCAATGTGATCACCCATCTGGCGGCCATCGCGCCTCATCAGATGTGGATCACCGAGCAGACCCTGGATTTCGGCTTGCCCACCTACGTCGGCCCGCTGCCGTATCCCAACCAGGTGTACTCCAGTCACGTATTCGCCACCTTGCTGGAGCCCCCGTGGCAGAAGCCAACCCCCCAATACGCGATCCCGCTCACCCTCCTCGAAGACCAGGCAAAGGAGGCGGGCGCCGCTCCCTGGGTGGGAGAGATCGGGGCAGGCAAGGGCCAATCCAATCAGGCCTGGGTGGCCCGGGAGATGAACGAGCTCGACAAATACCAGTTGGGCTGGGCCTACTGGGACTGGGACGAAGGCGGCAGTTGGGCCTTCAAGCGGATGTCGTCTCGGTTGAAGATCGTGGCTCGAGCCTACCCACGAGCTACCCCCGGCACCCTCGATACCTTGAGCTACGACTACCAAGACGGCCAGCTGGTGGTGGACTTCAGTGGGGATGCCACCAGCCAGCCGCTGCTGGTCGAGGTGCCGTCCTTCTACCGCAGCTTCCGCCTGACCTCCTCGGACCCGGCGCAGGACGTCTCGGCCCATCTGGACACCAGCGATCACATCCTGACGGTCCGGATCGCGGACGATGACCTAAGCCACCACTTGGTGATCCACCTGGCGTCCTGACCGGGGGAGCGTCTCTTAAGCTCGGTCCCCCTCAAGCGGCCGCCGTGATCTTGGCCTGGTCAGGCGTGCGCACCGACCACACCAGCCACCCGCCGAGGAAGAGGGCCAACGCGAAGAAGCTGAAGATCATGGGGAAGCCGGCATTGTGGTGGAGCCCGTTGCCGAAATCAAGCAATGGCCCGGCGATGACCGTGGCCAGAATTCCCGACCCGGCGGTGGCGAGATTGGAGATCCCCATGAACCTCCCGGCCGACTCCGCCGGGACCAGGTCGACGACGAAGGCCCAGTCCACCGAAAGCAGCATCCCAAAGGCGCCGCCGATCAGGAGGCCCACCAGGTAAACGAAGGTTAGCGAGTGGGCGAAGATCAGCAGCAGCACCCCGACGCCACCCAGCCAGGAGGCGGCCCTGATGATGGTTTTGCGTCCGAGCCGTTGGGACAGCCGGGCCGCCGGCAGGGTCACCACGATCGCCACCAGTACCACCACCGCCAGCAGGACGGAGGTCGATCCTGAGGCTCGGTTGGCGATCGCACTCCCGGAACCCGGATAGAAGGTAGCCTTGATGTACAGGAGAGCGAAGTCGGTCATTCCGGTGATCCCCATGAGTGACAGCAGCCGGGATGCCAGCAGTCGGGTGAAGTCGGGATTCTCCTTTGGCCTGAAGCTGAAGACGCCCAGGATGGCCAGCCGGCGGCTGGGGAGTGGCTCTTTAGCTGGGGAATCTGGCACGAAGATCTGAGTCACCAGGAGAGCCAGCACCAACACCACTCCGACACTCAACAAGGCCAGCCGGATGTGGCCGATGGCGATCAGCGTCCCAGTCAGAAGAAAACCGATCGCGGTCCCGATGAACACCGCCAGCCCGTAGTACCCGGACGCTCGACCGCGATCCGCGCTGGGAACCTGGTCGGGGAGCAATCCCTGGTAGGCACCCTCGGCGGTGTTCGAGCAGATCTGGAGAGCGCAGTACGGGATGATCAGAGCCCCATAGCTCCCTGCCAGGGCCAGCCCGAGCAAGCAGACTAAGTCGCCCAGGGTACCGGCGACCATGAAGGGCTTGCGCCGGCCCCAGCGGACCTGACAGCGGTCCGAGAGCGCGCCCGCCGCCGGCTGAACGAGAATCGCCACCACCGCGCCCAGCGCGGAGAGCACCGCGAGGGCGGTCCCTCGGTGACCCTCAGGAACCAAGCCGAGGATGAGGCGCGGCAGGATCAGCGCCCCCATTCCCTGCCACATGTAATTGATCGCGACCCAGTAAACGGAGAGGGCCGCCAACCGAGTGGGAGAGAAGCGCAGCGAAAGTTGCGGGCGGGCGGTCGCGGAAACGCTCATGACGGAAAGCTCACTCCCCGCAGCCGGTGGAGATCCCACCGGTTTACGGCCCTGCGCCTCAAGACCCGGTGGAGTCTACGCCGCAGATTCGGCTCACACGGAGCGCGGAGTCGGGGTCCAGACCGCTGTGCATTGCGCAGATCCGACGATCAGCCGCCGGGAACCGACCTGACGGCCGAGTACAGCTAGCTGCTGGCCGACCCAGGCGGTCGAGAGCGGCGCCTCTTGCCCCCGCCGTCTCCTCTCGCCCTGGGTTCCCGAAGCAGTCCAGCGGCGGGGACTGCCACCACCGTGCCGGACTCGGTCATCGTCACCAGTACCTGCTCTCGGACCACACTGATCTCGGCCACGGTGGCCGGCTGGCCCTCCACCTCGATCGAAGTGCCCGGAAGCGGAAGTCGGAGCTTTAGATCCACGTACTGCTCGTTCTCGTACTGCAGGCAGCACTTGAGCTTGCCGCACATCCCGTTGAGCCGGGTGGGGTTCAACGGCAGCCCCTGCTCTTTGGCCATCTTGATCGTGACCGGCACGAACTCCTTCAGCCAAGAAGAGCAGCAGAGCCGGCGCCCACAGGGCCCGTATCCATCCTTCTCCTTAGCCTCGTCGCGGGCCCCCACCTGGCGCAGCTCGACCCGGCACCGCAACCGGGAAGCCAGCTCCTTAGCCATGCCCTGGTAGTCGGTCTGGCGCTCGGCGGTGAAGTCGAAGAGGATCCGGGACTCGTCGAAGCTGATCTCCGCCCGGGCCACCTTGATCGGCAGGTCACGCTCCTGAACCAGGTCCCGCGCCTGCCGCACCACGTCGGGGATCCGGCCGTCGATCTCCGCTCGGTGTTCGAGGTCCGCCTGGCTGGCTCGGCGCAGCACCGGAGGCATAGGGTGGGGAACCATGCGCTGATCCATTTCGGTGACCTCCATGACCACCTCGCCGATCTCCGCGCCGCGAGCTGTCTCCGCCACGACCTGGGTGCCCGGCACCAACTCCTCGTCCAAAGGGGCGTAGTAGTTCAAGGGTCCGTGGCGGCGGAATTTAACCCCCACCGCTAAGGGCATTTGCTCACCTCTAGTCGGTTGCGTTGAGCACCGGCCGCCGATCGCCACCGGAGGAGCCCTGGGGCTCGTCCCCGAAGGCGAGAAGCAGAAACCGGTCCAGGACGAGCCGCGGCGTCGCCATTTCGTCGAGCCGCGCGAGCGCGTCCAGGGCCAGATCGTAACGCCTGGAGCACCCCTGGGGCCCGAGCCTGTCCGCCCACTCGGCAGCCCGCTCTGCCTGGTCCGGCCAGCGAGTGAGCTCTGGAGCGCCGATCGCCAGGCAGCAGCAGTCCCTGAGGAAGCTGGTCCACACCCGAAGTGCTCCCCGAGCCAGCTCTCGGTCGGTGCCACGCTCGGCCAGCTGGCGGCTCAGCTCCAGCCATTGGCGGGGTCCCTCGGCGGCGCAGGCGATAAATCGTTCGAGCTGGCCAGCTGCGCGCCGTCCCAGCTCACGGTCCTGGGCCATCTCCAGTCCCAAACCGGGGCGGCCGAGGCAGATCGCCGCCGCCACTCTCGCTGCGGCGGGGCTGAAGTGGTGGAACCCGGCAAGCCAGTCCGAGATAGCGTCGGGCTCGACCGGCCCCAGGAGCAACTGCTGGCAGCGGCTCCGAATGGTGCTGGGGAGGTGCTCCGAGTCAGGGCGAGAGGTGCAGAGCCAGATGACGGTGTTGGTACGCGGCTCCTCCAGGAGCCGCAGAAGGCTGTTGGCGGCCGGCAGGCTGAGCCGCTCCGCGTTGCCGATCACCGCCACCTTGGCGGTCCCGGCGAAGGCCGACAGGCTGAGGAAATGCTGGAGGGTGGGGCCCTGGTCGGCATCCAGGTCGGAGTCGTGGGCCCGAATGCGGTCGATTGAGATCGAACCTTCGCCGTCCTCCAGCCAGAGGTCGGGGTGAGAGAGTAGTCCTCCGGGCCAGTCGATCCCGGACAGGAGCTCCGACCCTACCGAGAGGGCGAGAGTGGTCTTGCCAACCTGGGGAGGCCCGGAGATCCAGTAGGCATGCGAGAGGGTCCTGGTAGACAGCTGGTGCCGCATCGATAGCACCGCCGGGAGATGGCCGATGACGTCCCCCAGGGTCCGGTAGGGCTGCGATTCAGGCCGAGACATCCCCTCCCCACCGCCACTCTGCGCCCTGCGGCGGTTAGACAACTTCTGGAGCCCACCTTACCAAGCGCCGCTCAACCTAAAATCAGCGCTCGAGACGACGACCACGCTCAGCTGACCGCCACGGTCGAGTCAGGCCGGAGACCGCGGTGGCCAGAGGACGGCAGACGCGGACGCGGTCGATCGCGCAGAGCCTGGACGTCGTCATTAAGGATGGAGAGAACCGCCNNGGGTGGAGAGAACCGCCCCCGCCCCCAAGATGACTCGCCAAAAGATGGCGGCCGCAAAGGCCACGATGATTCCGACAATCCAGAAGATGTCCAACACGTCGTTGGATAAGAATTGACTGAATTTGAAGTCGAAAAGCTTGCTCCAGCACGAGCCGTGGTCCATTCCTAAAGTTCTCCCCTAAGTCGATTCTCAATCACGACGCGGTTACAAATCGGTCTTTAGACTGCATCCCCTGAAGAGAGACAGATTCTCCCTGTGGTGGTCAAGACGGGGCTCTTCAGGCTCACTTCATGGGCAGGGTGGGGCGAGCTATAAGGCCGGCGCGTTCATAACTAGAGATTCGTCGGCAGTACGCGCTCCCGGCTGCGGCGCACCCATACCGCAGCTAAGTCGTCGGCGTGGTCAACAAATGTGCATCAACGTCAGCAGGTTCCCCCCTCCAAAACGAGTCGGCCACAGTCGGGAGCGGCAGGCTAACGCGTAGGACAAGCGCCACCGCCCGCAGCTGGGACGTGACCTCCAAGTGGTCTTCTCCCACGATATTGAGGTGGCCCAGCTTGCGGCCGGGCCGGGGTTCCTTGCCATACAGGTGGAGATGGGCGCCGGGCAGGGTCAGCACCTCGCGGGGGTCGGGCTCCTCCCCGAGCAAGTTGAGCATCGCCGTGTATCCGAGGTTATCGGTGCCTCCTAGAGGCCAGCCAATGCCTGCGCGGAGGTGGTTCTCGAATTGGCTGCAGGGAGCTCCGTCCATCGTCCAGTGACCCGAGTTGTGCACCCTTGG
>PKXR01000219.1 GCA_003133485.1 Candidatus Dormiibacterota bacterium | reverse complement strand
CTCGACGAGCCGACGGTCGGTCTCGACCCGCAGACCCGCTCCCATATCTGGAGTTACATCCAGGAGCTCCGCCGGCGGGAGCAGATCACCATCTTTCTGACCACCCACTACATGGACGAGGCGGAGTACTGCGACCGGCTCGCGATCATGGACAACGGGGTGCTGGTAGCGATCGACACCCCCGAGGCGCTCAAGGGGAGCATCGGCGAGGATCGCGTGGAGCTGCACACCGCCGACGATCAGCAGGCGATCGAACGGCTGGCGCAACACTTTAAAATCAAGGCCCAAATCAGCGAGGGCGCGGTCACCTTTCATGTGCCTGGTGGAGAGCAGTTCGTACCGCGCCTGTTCGCGGAGCTGGGGATTGCAATCCGCTCGATCCGGGTCGCACGGCCCACGCTTGATGACGTGTTTATGACCTACACCGGTCGCACGATTCGAGACGCTGAGGCCTCCGGGTCTGACCGGCTGCGCGCCAATCCCTGGATGCGAGCCCGGGGGAGGAGATAGCCATGGCAACCACCGTGGCAGTGCCGGGAGTACGGGTTGCTGGGGGACGGACCAGCGACGACCTGCGCGCCCTGTGGGTGGTCTGGAAGAGGGAGTTGATCCGCTTCCGGCGCAACCGGATGCGGATCGTCACCTCGCTGGCTCAACCGGTCTTGTTTCTCTTCATCCTAGGCACCGGTTTGTCCACGGTCATCTCGACTGCTGACCACTTCAATTTCCGGACCTTTATGTTCCCTGGGGTGCTGGGCATGACGGTGCTCTTCACCTCCATCTTCTCCGCAATCTCCATCGTCTGGGACCGCGAATTCGGCTTTCTGCGGGAGATGCTGGTGGCCCCGGTGCACCGCTGGACCTTGGTGTTGGGCAAGTGCTTGGGCGGCGCCACGGTAGCGACAATCCAGGGCGCAATCATGCTGGCCTTGGCCGGGCTGGTGGGAGTCCCCTACAACCCCGTGATGCTGCTGGTGCTTCTGCTCGAGATGATGTTGACCGCCTTCGCTCTCACCGCATTCGGGGTGATGTTGGCGGCGCGGATTTCCGACGTGCAGTCCTTCCAGGTGGTGACGCAGCTCTTCGTGCTGCCGATGTTCTTTCTCTCCGGCGCGGTCTTCCCGGTCACGAAATTACCAGTATGGCTGGGGATTTTGAGCAAGCTGGATCCCCTGTCGTACGCGGTCGACCCCTTGCGCAAGGAGGTCTTCGCCTACCTGACCATTCCGCCGGTGATCCGCCACACATTCGACCCCGGCGTCAGCTGGGGCAGCTGGAACCTGCCGGTGTTTGTCGAGGTGGGACTGGTTGCGCTGGCGGCCGCGGTGATGCTGGGGATCGCGATCAAGCAGTTCTCTAGGCCTGCTTAGGGATCAGCGCAGAGGCCCCGCGGGGCAGCTCCAGGCGCTCGGCCAATCGCGATGCTGCTCCGGCCACCAGGTCCTGCTCGCCGGTCGGCCAGTCATGCAGCAGCTCCTCCAGCACGGTGCGCCGGGCCAGGTGCAGGCGCTTGCGTAGCCGCTGTCCGGCCGGAGTGATGCGCATCAGAGCCGCCCGCCCGTCGCGAGGATCCGGCTCCCTGGCCAAAAAACCCTCCCGCTCCAGTCGCTGCAGCCGGGGAGTGATGGTGGAGTTGTCGACGCCGTAGTAGGCGGCCAGTTGGGACGGATGCACCGGGCTGCAGCTGGAGATCCGGTGAAGCATCGAGACGGACCCAACCGGTAGGTCGCAGCGGGCTCGGCGCATGGTCTCGACCTGCACCTCGCGGCTGTTGGCCCAGCGCACGATGACCGTCACCGCCCGCTCCAACTCCGCGATAGGACCCTCGTCCGCCGGGAGCCGAGACGATCGCAGCTCGACCCGGTCCAGAGCAGGTGCCTGGGTCACGGTGCCGAACCTTCGCCCGACCGATCCCCATCGGCGGACCGGGCCGGCTGGAGGGAGCGCCCTCCGGACTCGGCAGGTTGCTCAGAGTTCGACGCCCCCGATGGCGAGAGTTCTGGGTCCGGTTCCAACTCCGCGGGCGCCGACGGTGGCGAGTTGAAGGCCAGGACCGGACTAGGAGCAATCTCCTGATGGATGTACTTGCCGCCCCGCAGCCAACTAGCGACCGCCCCCAGCGCGCAGGCGGCGAAGGCGAAGTCGAACGCCGCATGCAAGCCCTTCAGGAAGGGCCCGGAGATAAGGTGGGGGAAGAAGGCCCGTCCGGTCAGATAGGCCTGGTGAGCGGGGCTCAGCTGGTGCAGGACCGGTCCCAGCAGGGAGCCGATCGGATTGAAACCGAGGAAGGAGGCAAAGAGGCTACCGACCGCTGGCAGGTGAGAGATCCTGGTCGCGGTGGCGGCCGGGACTCCCTGGGTGACCAGTCCGTGATACAGGGTGGTGGGTAGGCTGGCTGAGAGTCCCAGGATGATCAGGGTGAAGAAGATCCCGATCGAAAGTACCTGCGCGGAGTTCTGGAAGGTCGCCGACATTCCCGCCCCTGCGCCGCGCTGGTTGGCGGGGAGGCTGTTCATGATCCCCGCCTGGTTGGGCGAGGCGAAGAGACCGCTGGAGAGTCCGTAGAGAGCCAGCAGGACGGCAAACCAGATGTAGTTGAAGTCGGCCGGCAGCAGCTGAAAGACGGCGAAGATCAGGGCCGACACGGAAATCCCAATGGTCGCGAAAATCCGCGACCCGTAGCGGTCGGAGAGGATGCCTGCGATCGGACCGGCGACGAGGAAACCCGCCGTCAAGGGCAGCATGTAGATGCCCGCCCAGAGCGGGGTCTTGGCAAAGCTGTAGCCGTGCTGGGGCAGCCAGATCCCCTGCAGCCAAATGATGAGGATGAACATCAGGCCGCCTCGGGCCAGGGCCCCCAGCAGGGCGGCTACATTGCCAGCGGCAAAGGCTCGGATGCGGAAGAGCTGGATGTGGAACATCGGCTCCTTGACCCGGGTCTCCAAGAAGGTGAAGAAAGCGAGACAGGCGACCCCCCCGAACATCTCCGTCAGTACGGTCGGGTTGCCCCAGCCCATGCTCGAGTGGCCGTAGGGGAGGATGCCGTAGGTGATGCCCACCAGCAGCGCCACCAAACCCACCGCGAAGAAGAGGTTGCCCCACCAGTCAATCCGGGCCGGCTGGCGGACCCCAGTGTCCCGCAACATCAGATAGGCCCAGATGGTCCCGAAGAGTCCGACCGGGACCGAGACCAGGAAGACCAGCTGCCAGGCGATCGGTCCGAGGACCCCGCCCAGGACCAAGCCGATGAACGAGCCGGCGATCGCCGCCACCATGTTGGTGCCGAGGGCCATGCCCCTCTGATTGGTGGGGAAGGCGTCGGTGAGAATGGCGCTGGAGTTGGCCCACAGCATGGCTCCCCCGACTCCCTGGAGCACCCTCATCACGATGAGGTAGAGAGCGGCGCCGGAGCCGCTCATCCAGGTCAGTGACAGCAGGATCGAGAAGACGGTGAAGACTAGGAAACCTAGGTTGTACATGCGCACCCGGCCGTACATGTCGCCAATGCGGCCCAGGGTGACCACCAGTACCGCGGTCACCACCATGTAGCCCATCAAGAGCCAGAGGAAGTACGGGGTGTTCCCCGGAGCCAGCGGATTGAGGTGAATGCCCCGGAAGATGTCCGGCAAAGCAATCAGCACGATCGAGGCGTTGATCGTCGCCATCAGGATGCCGAGGGTGGTGTTGGAGAGGGCGATCCACTTGTAGTGGGGTCCCACTGCGCGGGGGGACGGGGAACGCCGGGCGGCCGCCAATCCGGTTCTGATACCCAAGCGCCGCCTCCTGCCATCTCTCCGAATACTTGGTTTGAGCTTACCAAATACTTTGCTGGGTGGGATCACCCGCCAGTGATTGCCCGAACCCGACCAGCTGCCGGGAACCCACTCGGCTCCGGTGCCCGCCTAACATGGCGGGCAAGGTGAAGGGGCCCGAGAGCCGGTTCGAGGCGGTCAACCTCCTGTCCGATCCGCTCTATGAGTACTGCAGCATCACCAAGCAGCGGGGAGACGGGGCCGGGTCGGAGGAGGCGCTGCTGGACCATCCCTGGCTGCAGCGCCAGCGGCGCATTCACCAACTCCAATCCGCCTGGTGGGTCTTCCACACCGCCGAGCACTCCCGCTTCCAGCACGCGGTGGGGGCGATGCATCTCACCGGTACATTCACCGAACACCTCTACTCGAGCCTGGTCCAGAGCTGTCCGGCAGCGCCCTCACGGCAGCTGGTGGTCGAGACGATGAGGATCGCCGGGCTCCTCCACGACGTCGGTCACGGACCCTTCGGCCACTTTTTTGATGTCGAAGTCCTCGCCAAGTACGGCATCGACCACGAGGACATCGGCCGCCGGCTGGTGCTGGGACCACTGGCCGAGCTGATCGCGGCCATTCGCCGCAGCCCGGATGGCGACTTCGAGCGGGGAGAGGCGATCCTGCCCGAGTGGGTCGCCTGGGTGATGGCCCCTCGGGAGCTGGAGGGCTTCGAGCCCCCACCCTGGCTGCGGGCCCTCAAGCCCGTACTCTGTGGACCCGCCAGCACTGACAACATGGACTACGTGCCGCGGGATGCCTACATGTGTGGGGTCGCGGTGGGACCGGTTGACCTGGCCCGCCTGCGTCACTACATGTTCATCAAAGACGGCAACCTGGTCCTGCATCAGCACGGTGCCCCCGCCCTGGAGATGTTCCTCTCCGCGCGGCTCTACATGTACAACCATGTCTACTTCCACCGGACCGTCCGGCGGATCGACCTTCATCTGCGTCCGGTATTTGCCAAGACCTGTGAGGGACTTTTGCCGCCGGGCAATCCTCTGGACCATCTCGACCAGTACCTCCTACTCACCGACTGGTCCCTCATGACCGAGGTGGAGCGCCTGCAGCGCGAACCGCGCAACGAGGTGGAGCGCGAGTTGGGCCGTCACTGGGAGGCGGTCACCACCAGGCGGCTGCCCTGGCGGTTGGCCTTTGAGGCCTACCGAGAGCTCAGCCAACCGCAGTCGCCCGGGGGGCTCAACGATTCGCATCAGATCGAGGATTTGATCCGATCCGCCCTGCCGGCCCAGTTTCAGACCGTGGGTCTAGAGGTCGACATAGCTAGCACCGCCCCCCGGCCGGAAAACCCTGCCAGCGACGATCAGATGCTGAGGCTCTTCGACCCCATCTCAGGCCGGGTCGAGGTGGAGGCGGCGCCCGAGCTTCTAGCCCGCCTGCTGCCGGTGAGGACGGTCTGGCTCAGGGTCTACAGCGACAGTGTCGAGGCCCGCGAGGCGATTCGAGAGGCAGCGGTCCGGACCGTGCCCGGGGTGCTCGTCTGACGGCTCGACCTGACTGATTCGGAAGGTCGCCAGGTGGTCGGCCCCTATTCGAGACGACCGGCCAGCTCTGCTTTGGAATCGCTATCGCCGCCGCCGTGTGGCTCTGAGGTAACGGCGCAACATGATCACCCCCAATGCCAAAACCAATACGAGGACGACCACCGATTCGATCACTGGCACGAGACGCTCCCGGTCAGGCCCGTGCGATCCGGGGGCCGGCCGGCATTTCGGGCGAGGCAGCCGACTGAAAGTTGACCTGACTGATCTGGCCGGCCAGGGAGGAGGCCACATGCTCGAAGATCTGGGCCTGCTTGGAATCCGGTTGGGCCATCACCAGCGGCTGACCGTCCCCGCCCCCGACGCGGACCAGGGGATCGAGGGGGATCTCGCCCAGGAAAGGGATCTCGCGAGTCTGCGCCAGTTCCCGACCGCCGCCCCGGCTGAAGATGTCGGTGACCTCGCCGCAGTGAGGGCAGGCGAACCCGCTCATGTTCTCGATGATCCCCAGGATCGGCACCCGCAGCTGTTGGAACATGGCAATCCCGCGGCCAACATCCGCTAGTGAGACATCTTGGGGGGTGGTCACGATCACGGCCCCGGTGAGGGGGATGGACTGGGCCAGCGTCAGCTGCACGTCGCCCGTCCCGGGTGGCAGGTCGCAGACCAGGTAGTCCAGCTCGCCCCAGTTCACCTCGAACAAGAACTGCTTGAGAGCCCCCGCCAACATCGGCCCGCGCCAAACCACCGGACGGTCGGGATCGATGATGGTGCCGATCGAGACCACCTTGAGCTCCCCCTTTGCAAGGGGCACGATCCGGCCGTCG
The DNA here is from genome assembly GCA_003133485.1 of Candidatus Dormiibacterota bacterium. The sequence goes on along the minus strand of PKXR01000219.1, from coordinate 2,665 downwards.
AGCTGCGAGTGGCGCTCGGTCAGGCCCAGCATGATGGGTACGTTGGGTCCGTAGATGTCGGCGTCGAGGAGCCCTACCCGCGCTCCGGTCCGCAGGAGCGCAAAAGCCAGGTTTACCGCGACGGTGGTCTTGCCCACTCCCCCTTTGCTGGCGCTGACCGCGATGGTGTTGCGGACCCCGGGGATCTCCTGGCGGCCGCTTACCCCCCGCGTCCGGCTCACGTCGGCGTCCCACTCCAGTTCCACCTTCTCGATCCCGGCCACCGGGCCGATCACGGCGGCTTCGATCTCGGACTGGATCCGGTCCTTGAGGGGACAGGCGGGGGTGGTGAGGATCACCCGTAGCTTGACGGTCGAGCCGTCGACCCGCAGGTTCTTCAACATTCCGAGATGCATCAGGGGCCGATGCAGCTCCGGATCCTCGACCGTGGCCAGGGCATCCTCCAGCGCGGCCAGGATGTTCGGCGCAGGGTTGGCGGACACGTGACCTCGATCATAGCTGGGAGGGTCGGAGACGCCCTTTGCGCCCTCGAGACGGTCGGCGGGTCGCCAAGTGTTGCAATAGCACGCAACAGTTATATTGAGCACATCGTGAATGGTCTTGAAACCCTGAGACAGCAGGGCAGGAGGCTAACCCCCCAGCGTCGGCTGGTGTACTCGGCGCTGCTGGAGCACCCCGGGCATGCCACCGCGGATGAGCTCTGCAACAGCATTGGCCGCAAGCTCCCCGGGTTCCAGCGCACCACGGTCTACCGCACCCTGGATCTTCTGGTGGAGCTGGGGCTGGCCCGCAAGATCCAACTTGGCCATGCCAACACCTACGAAGCGGTGATGGCCGGCAGCGAGTCGCACCAGCACTTGGTCTGCGATCGCTGCGGCGGCACCTTCGACGTCAGCTGCCCAGAGGTACCCCAGTGGGTGGACAGCGCGGCGAGACCGCTTGGTTTCGAGCTGGAGCGGGTCGAGCTCCTAGGCCACGGCATCTGCCAGGTCTGCGCCAGCCGCAACTGACTGCTGGTGCGACTGGGACCGAGCGCCGCGGTCTCGTCGCTTCTGTCCCGTCCGGAACCCGTCGGGTTTAGTCCCTCAGCAGCTGGCTGAAGTCAGTTCGCTCCACCTCGCGGGCGAACTCCGTTCCCGCCCGCTCGATCTCCAGAGCCGATTCGTATACGAAGGCGTAGATCTCACGGAATTGGGTGGGCTGGAATCCCCGCATGGCCAACTGGGAGCTGAGCTCGGGGTCCTGCTGAAGCTCTTCACTTAGCACAAGGGCTGCCCCCAGCAAAGCCGACAGAACGCGCACCTCGGCCGAGTACTCCTCGATTAGGGAAGGGGCGGCCTCGTTCTCCTGGAGTTCGACCAATTTGCGCTGGAGTTCGGCGATCTCCAACTGGTACTCCGCTTGCTGGGCGTCTTGCTTTGAGCTGCCGGAACTAACACTCACCGTTGCGACGGCTCGCAGCGGCACTTCTTCATCTCAATGAATGAGGAAGTGGGTGGCGATCATGGGGGCGATCAGGATGGCGATGATGTTGACCACCTTGATCATGGGGTTGATTGCNNCCCTTGCCGCCGAAATTGCCTTCCTCGATGAACTTCTTGGCGTTGTCCCAAGCACCGCCCCCGGAGGTCATCTGCAGGGCCAGGAACAGCCCCACCACGATGGTGCCGATGAGCAGCCCACCCAGAGCCACCGGACCGAGCACGAAGCCCACGATCAGAGGCGCGGCGACCGGGATCAGGCCCGGCAGGATCATCTCCCGCTGGGCTGCCCGGGTGACGATGGCGACGCAACGCCCATAGAGCGGCCGCCCGGTGCCCTCCATGATCCCAGGGATCTCCCGGAACTGGCGGCGCACCTCCTCCACGACTTCTCCGGCCGCGCGCCCCACCGCCTGCATGGAGAGAGAGGCGAAGAGAACCGGCAGGATGCCCCCGAAGAGGAGCCCGACGATCACCCGGGGGTTGTCGAGGCTGAAGTTGAAGTGATGGTGGCCGAGGGTCTGGGTGTAGCCGGCGAAGAGCACCAGGGCCGCCAGTGCTGCTGATCCGATCGCATACCCCTTGGTCACCGCCTTGGTGGTGTTGCCCACGGCGTCGAGAGGATCGGTGATGGCCCGGACCGACGCCGGCAGGTCGGCCATCTCGGCGATTCCCCCGGCGTTGTCGGTGATCGGCCCATAGGCGTCGATCGCGACCACGATGCCGACCATGCTGAGCAGGCTCATGGCGGCGATGGCGATGCCGTAGAGCCCGGCCAGGGCGTACGCGCCGAGGATCCCGATCCCGATCACTAGGACCGGCAGTGCGGCCGCCTCCAGCCCCACCGCTAGTCCCGCGATGATGTTGGTGGCGTGCCCGGTCTGCGAGGCCCGGGCCACGCTCTTGACGGGGTTGAACTGGCCACCGGTGAAGTACTCCGTGATGGCTACGATCAGGATGGTGATCACGACTCCGATGACCCCGGCCCAGACCAAGTTCAGGACCGGGTGGCCCAGGACCTTGGCCGAGAGCCCGCCGTTGTCCTTCAACACCAGGGTCACGATCAGGAAGCCGGCGATCGCGAATATTCCGGCCGCGATCAGGCCCCGGTAGAGGGCGCCCATGATCCAGCCACCCTTGCCGATCTTGACGAAGAGAGTGCCGAAGATGGAGGCCAGGATGCC
>PKXR01000082.1 GCA_003133485.1 Candidatus Dormiibacterota bacterium | reverse complement strand
GATTCCCCGCCCACATCGATGATCGCCGCTCCCTCGCGCACCATCTGCGCTGCGTGGCCTAGCGCCGCATCCGCCGTGGAATATCGAGCGCCGTCCGAAAAGGAATCGGGCGTCACATTCAAGATGCCCATGACGACCGGCTGGCTCAAGTCAATGATCCTTTGTCGGCAACGCCATTGCATAGGACTAGACGGGGGGAGGTTTTCCCGCAGCCTCCAAGAATGGATTCACGGCGGCCCGAGAAATGCCGTGCCGAGCCGGACCTCTAGTGCTGACCGGCCGGACTGACCAACGGAGCCGCCGGCGTCTCGGCCGTGGGTCCTCTGGGAGTCGGTGTGGGTGTATCATCCCAATCGCGCGGCGGCCGCGGCACCTTGCCCGCCATGATGTCCTTGATCTGCTCCTCGTCGATCGTTTCGTACTTGATCAACGCCTCGGACATGGCTTGCAGCTTATCCATATTGGTTTGAATGATCTGGTACGCGCGCCGGTAATTCGTGTCGATCACGCGACGCACTTCTTCATCGATCACATGCGCGGTAACGTCGGAGACTTGTTTGTGCTGCGTGACGCTGCGGCCCAGAAAGACCTCGCCGGATTCTTCGCTGTAGGTTTGCGGACCCAAACGATCCGACAGACCCCAGCGCGTGACCATGTTGCGCGCCAGCTCGGTCGCGCGTTCGATATCGTTCGAGGCGCCGGTCGTCACCGCGTCGGCGCCAAACACCAGCTCCTCCGCCACTCGGCCGCCGAACAAGGTTGCGATTCGGCTTTCCAGCTGCCGCTTGCTGGTGCTATAGCGATCGGCCTCCGGCAGGAACATCGTCACTCCGAGCGCGCGGCCGCGCGGAATGATGGTTACCTTGTAGACGGGATCGTGCTCCGGAACACACAATCCCACGATCGCATGGCCCGACTCGTGGTAGGCGGTGTTGCGCTTTTCTTCCTCGGTCATGACCAAGGAACGCCGCTCGGCGCCCATCATGATCTTGTCCTTCGCGCGCTCGAACTCCTCCATGGTGACGGAGCGCTTGTTGGCCCGTGCCGCGAATAGCGCGGCCTCGTTCACCAGGTTGGCAAGGTCGGCACCGGAAAAGCCCGGCGTGCCGCGCGCGATCACCGAAGGCTTGACGTTGTCTCCCAGCGGCACCTTGCGCATGTGAACTTTGAGGATTTGCTCGCGGCCTCGCACATCGGGCAGCGGTACGACAACCTGCCGATCGAAGCGCCCGGGGCGCAGCAACGCCGGATCCAGCACATCGGGACGATTGGTGGCGGCAATGACGATGATGCCTTCATTGCCTTCGAAGCCGTCCATTTCGACGAGCAGCTGATTGAGCGTCTGCTCGCGCTCGTCGTGGCCGCCGAAGCTGGCCCCGACGCCCCGACTCCGACCGATGGCATCCAACTCGTCAACGAAGATGATCGCGGGGGCCGCTGCGCGCGCCTTGGCGAAGAGATCGCGCACTCGCGAAGCGCCCACGCCCACGATCATCTCGATGAACTCCGAGGCGGAGAGGCTGAAGAAGGGAACCTTGGCCTCCCCCGCCACCGCCCGGGCGAGCAGGGTCTTGCCGGTGCCGGGTAGGCCGACCAGCAGCACCCCTTTGGGGACGGTCCCCCCGAGGCGTTGGTACTTGGCTGGTTGTCGAAGGAAATCCACGATTTCCTCTAGTTCTTCCTTAGCTTCGTCAATTCCCGCCACGTCGGCGAAGGTCGTCGCCGGCCGCTCTGCGTCGTACAGGCGGGCCTGACTTCGACCCATGCTGAAGAGACCGCCGCCAGCCGAGGCGGAGGCACGCCGCATTAGATAGATGAAGCCGGCCACTATCAGCAGGGTCGGCCCGAAGCTGAGCAGCAGCTCCTCCCAGAAGGGGGTGAGCGTGGATTCGGCGTTCACGGTGACGTTGTGCTTCTGGAGCAAAGCCTCCAGGCCCGCGCCTCCGAAGCTGGGCACCTGCGTCGTGAAGTACTTGGCGGTGTTCTTGGCGGTGGGCGAGGCTCCCGTCTTGTGGCGGAAGGTGCCCTCGATCGTGCCGGAGCTGGTGGTGATGCTGGTCACATCGTTGTTGCCGACGTCGGTCACGAACTGGTTGTAGGGAATGGTTATTGACTTGGGGGTCGTCGGCGCCAAAAAGACGTTGACGATCAAGACGTTGAGGACCAGGATCACGATCAGCGGCATCCAGCTGCGCAGCGATCGCCAGTTCATGGGCGATCGCCCACCTGGCAAGGGACTCTGGGGAGGTCGCGGAGCCGGCGTGGCCGGGCCGTCTGGCATGTGGGCACGCTAGCAGATGAGAACCGACCTCAGCCCCAGCTCCGCTCCAGACTCCAGCTCCTGGAGGCCAGATCGAAGCGTAGATCAAGGCAGCTGCCGTCTTGGAGCAGCACCCGCCAGTAGTCCCGCCTAACCGGTCGCTCCGGGGAAACCCGCCACCAGCCAACCTCGATCCGCCACCGCTCCACGACCGCGGTCACCCGGACTAAGCCCTGACCGGAAGCCACCGCATGAGGGATCTCCGGGGTGCCCCCCGTGCGGACCTCGATCGTGCTCATCTGGAGCTCCAGACAAACCGCTCCTCGGGGACATCCCCGGGATGTCCCGGCCGTACCTCAACCCGCCAGACCAGACCTGTGCCAAAACGGTCGTGGAGTCGGTCCACCGCCCGCTGAACCACCTCCCGGTCCGCCGCCCGCCCCTGCCAAAGGCCAACCTGGCTCACTGGGGGAGCGACCAAGTCGAAGGCCTGAAGCTCCACCACCGTGACCGGGATCAGGGGACGAGCCCGGCCGAAAAGGCTGAGCAATGGTCCCATCAGCTCATCGGCGGTGGCCAGGGGGGTGGGTGGTGCGACCTCTCCCCACCAGACCTGTCGATCAGCTGGGGAAGGCCGCCGGGACCCGTCCTCTCCCCGCAGGACGAGTCGGATCCGCCCCGCCGCTCGCCCCTGCTGAGACAGCTCCTGGGCCAAACCTCTGGCCAGTTCCGCGGCCCCGAAGCGAAGCGACTCCGAGTCTTCCACTCCCCCGGCCAGGACCCGGCGGACTCCACAGGGAGGTGGCTCCCGCCAGGGATCGATCCGGGCTGAGTCCAGGCCCCGGCAGAGCCAGTGGAGCAGAATCCCGTCCGGTCCGAACTGCCGCTGCAGATCCACCAAGGTGATGGCGGTGCAGTCGCCGCAGGTGCGCAGACCGAGCTGGATTAGTCGCTCCACTACCTCCGGCGGGATCGGCAGCGCGGTCACCGGCCAGGTGGCCAGGAATTCCGCGGCCTTCCCCTCTGGCACCAAGCGCACCCGACCCGGGGCCGCCAACTGCGCCGCCGCCCAGGCCGAGAAGCGAGATGGCCCTACGCCCACGCTGGGAGTGACTCCCAAGGCCTCCCGAAGGGCCCGACCGCAATGAGCTGCCCGCGAGCCCTCCTCCGGCCGCAGCGGGTCGCTGCCGGCCAGATCGACGTAGGCGCTGGCGTCATCGCCCCACTCCACCAGTGGGCTGCAGCTGGCCAGGGCCAGTCTGGCCTGCTGCCGCAGCCCGGCCACGGCGGTCCGATCAACATCCAGCCGGACCGCCAAGGGGCAGAGAACCTCGGCCCGCCGCCACTCCTGACCGGGCCGAACCCCCTTGGCCCAAGCCGCCGGTGAGGCCGCCACCACCACTTGCCGACCACCTGGGCCCTGGCCTCCCACCCGCACCGGCTCTCCATTTAGTTCGGGATGGGCCCGCAAGGCCAGCACTAGGGCGAGATGGGGGAAGGTGAAACAGGCGAGGCGGGTCCGGCTGTTCGGCTGGCTCACCGGCCACTCCCACCTGCCACCCGGAGCAACTCCACCGCCAGCTCCTCACCTTCGGCCGGCTCACCCAACTCCTCCAGGCCAACCCGGAGCTGATAAGGCCGAGGGAAGTTGAGCTGCAGTCGACAACTGGCCCCAGGGGCTCCCAAGTGACTGCGGATGATCTGCGCTCCCAGCCGGAGCCCGCAGACATCCCCATGCGCCAAGGCCCAATTGAGCCGCCAGCATTCCAGCTCCAGGCAGATCCTCTCTTTGAGAGCAGCTGGGATCAGCCTTCCCCCCAGCACCAGGCCCGCACATTCACCCTCGGAGAGCGCCGTTAACAAAGCGGCCGGGGCAGCGCCCGGAGTGAGTCGAGACCAGTCCTGCGCCACCAAAAGGCACAGGGCCACTCCCGCCTTGGCCAGCGCCCGGGCGGCGGCCCACCCCTCCTCCGGGCGCCTGGGCCTGACCAGCCAGCAGTTGTCCAACTCGCCCCCGTAGGCTTCGATATTCCCGGGATCCAGGCCCAGGGTGAAGTCGACAATGGCTACTGCCGCGGACCGGGACACCGCCGCCGCCAGAGCCAAACCGAGCTCGACCGCCCCCGATGGCGAGCCTCCAGTCAGCCGGCTGATTCGACCCTTAGGCAGGCCTCGGCAGCCGGTGATGTCGTCCAGGGAGCTCACCCCGGTCGCCAGCCCCTGGAGCAGCGGTGGAGCTCCCGCGTGAACCGCCCCCGGGCCATAGCGAAAGTTGAGCGAGGACAGGGCCAAAGCCAAAGACCCCGCCTCCGGTTTGGCAGGCCCCACTTGCTCCCGCCAGGCCAGTTCTGAGGACACTGGAAAACCACCCGTTTGAATTTTGGACCGGATCCCAGGGGAGCTAGGCTCTACCGGGCTCCCCTAAATTGTACGAACGTCTGTTCGATAAAGCAAGCCACCCTTCCGGTCCCGGAGGAAAGCTCGAGAAAGGCTGGGAAAGTTCTCGCGCTCCGCTACAAAACAGCGAAACCACCCACGATTTCCTTAGTATTCATGCGTCGCCTTGACCGTCTCAGTTCGTCCACGAGGAGGTGCTCATCCATGAATCGCCGTGAGTTGGCCAAAGACCTGCAAAACCGCATCCAGTTCGAGAACGAAGAAGGCAAGCAGGAGCCCTTTTTCTCAAGTTTTCTACTCGCCGATGACACCCTCAAGCTGATCTTCCAGATCATCGGAAACCAGCTACAGGGCGGCGGTGAAGTCTCCATCGCGGGGTTCGGCCGCTGGAAGGTTCGCCAGACCGCCGCCGGGCTGAGACGCAATCCCCAGACCCAGGAAATGGTTCGGGTTCCCGCCTCTCAGAAGGTGCGTTTTTATCCTTCGACCGCCCTCAAGGCCGCGGTGGCCGGCAAGTCGACCACGCGTCGCCGCACCGCCAAGCGCGCCTGAGCTTGCGGTCGTAGCGGGTTTCCAGTCTTGCGAGTAGCCGTCGTCGGTGGCACCGGATTCGTCGGAAGCCACCTAGTGCCTCAGCTGCTGAAGGCTGGACACGAGGTTCGGGTGGTTGAGCGCGGGGTGCGCTCGGCCACCCTCCCACCCGGACTGGCGCCCACCTACGGGGACGTGGTCAGCGGAGACGGATTGGAGGAAGCCTTCCAGTCCGCCGACGCCGTGGTCAACCTGGTAGCGGTAGTTCGCGAGCGAGGCCTCCAGACCTTCGAGGCGGTCAACGCCCAAGGGACCGCCAAGGTGGTGGCTGCAGCCACCCAGGCAGGAGTCAGACGGTTGGTCCAATTTAGCGCCATTGGCGCCGACCCGGACCCCTCCTTCCCCTACCTGTTGAGCAAGTGGCGAGGCGAGCAGGCGGTGACTGCCAGCTCGTTGGACTGGGTGATCATCCGCTCCTCCACAATCTTCGGCACTGGCGAAGGTTTCTTCACCCTGTTGGCCAAAGCGATCTCCTTGCCGGCCCCCTTCCTGATCATCCCCGGAGACGGAACCGCCGTCTTCCAACCGATCGACGCCGACGACGTCGCCCGCTGCCTCTTGGCCGGGGCCGAGGACGAAGCCCGCTCCGGTCATCTTTACGAGATCGGCGGCCCCGACCAGGTCACCCTCGAACAGATCACCGTGGAGGTCGCCCGGGTCATCGACAAGGAGTGGTTCGGCATCTCCAAGCGCAAGCCGCTCCACCTGGACCCGAGGATGATCCGCCCCGGGGCGATGGTGATGGACAAGGTGCTGCCGAAACCCCTGGTGACACCGCACCAGTTGGATATGCTGGCCCGGCCCAACGTCACCCGGGTGGACGCGGTCAAATCAGGATTCGGTTTCGAGCCGCGCCCAATGTGGGGCAACCTCGGCTATCTGAAGTTACCCAGTCGCTGGCCCAAGCTGGCAGCCTGATTCGTCCCAAGAAGGCGATCTCTCACCCTCAAGTCCGGGAGGAAATAGCGTGGCCGACGCCGAGCTGACTCCGCAGGAGATCATCGATCAGATTCCGACCGCGTTTCAAGCCGACAAGGCCCAGGGGCTGGAGTCGACCTTTCAGTTCGACATCACCGGCGGCCAGGGTGGCCAGTGGTATGCCGACATCAGGGACTCTCAGTGCCACGTGACTAAGGGAACCTCTCCAGCGGCCAATATCACCTTCACCATCAGCGACGAGAACTTCGTGAAGCTGATAACTGGCAAGCTGGACGGGACGATGGCCTTCATGACGGGCAAGCTCAAGCTCAAGGGTGACATGGGCCTGGCGATGCGGCTGTCAGGCCTCTTCCGACTTCCCGAGTAGAGCCGGCGCACTCTCCGGGCGCCGCTCTGGGCAGCGCTCTACGAACGGGCATAGAACGCAGGGCCGGTCCGGGAATTCTTCAACCGCTCGGTACTCCCCNNCCTCGATTCGCTGCGCCGCCGCCGCCGCCCAGCTGAGGGCCGCCTCCCGCTCGGGCAGTCCACTTGGAACCGTGATGAATTCTCCGGTTCGGAGCATGGCCAGAGCGGCAGCAGGAGACCGCACGGGAGTGCCCATCACCCCAGCCGCTACAGCCGCCGCGTACAGCTGCAGCTGGCGCGAGTAGTCGGCCAGGTCGGCGGCACTGAGGCTGAGGTTGGTCTTGTAGTCGATGATCAGCAGTTGGCCGGAGGGCAGGCGCGCGATCCGGTCGATGATCCCGACCAGGGGCGGGCAGTTGGGTCCAGCCCACCCGGCCCAGCGGAAGGCAAACTCGGTCGCCACCGTGGGCAGGGAGGCCTCCGGCCCCGCGACGTACTTGCGTAACATCGCCTCGGCCAGCTCTCGCTGCTCCGGCCCGAGTTCGGCCGCCACTGGCTCCAACGCCGCCTGCGCTTGGACCAAAGAGGCAGCCCGATCAGGAGAGTCGGCATGCAACCGCTCCAACACCTGGTGGAGAGCCACTCCCAGAGCCCGGGCCTGACCGCGACCGGAGGCATCCTCCGGGGCGGCCCTGCCGGCGGGCGAAGCAGCCGAGGCCGAATCGGAGCCCGGATAGTGGGCCAAATACTGGAACCAGAACTGCCGGGGGCAGCTCTGGAGAACCTCGAGCGCGGTGAAGCTGAGCTGCGCCGGTTGGACGGGCCTCGGCCGGGCGGACTCTCGCATCCGCGCTATCTCCTCCCGGCGCTGGAGCAGCCGGGGGACCGAGACCTCGCGCGGCGGGGCAATTGCGGCAGCGGGATCGAGCCGGACCGACGTGTCTCCCGCAGCCGCCCACGGGAGTTCCCCCAGATCGCCGAAGTGGGGCCATTCCTGGACCCAGTCGGAGGGACCCTCAGCCGCCTCGGCCAGCTGCACGAACGCGCCCTCCTTGCCCGGTCGGGTAGTGGTCACTAAGAGCAGGTCTCGCGCACGGGTCATCGCGACATAAACGAGCCGCCGTCGCTCCTCTTGATCAAGAGAGGCGGCAGGGCTGGACTTCCAGCGCCCGAAGGCCGCGGTCTGCGACCGGCCGATTCGACTGCAGATGACCGCCCGGGCCTCCCGGTCCCAGAGCACCGCATCCTGGGCCCGCGCGTGATAGGGCCGACAGTCGGCCAGCACCACCACCCCCCATTCCAGTCCCTTGGCCCGGTGGATCGTGCTGAGGGTCACCAGATCCTCGTCGGTCTGGGCCGGCGGCTCTGCGGTCTTCGCCTCCTGCTGCATCACCTCCAACCGGGCCAGCAGCCCGTTGAGACTGAGCCAGCGACCGGGAGACTCAGACGCCCAGACCACCCGCTGCAACTCCCGCAGCGACGCCAGTGCCCTTCGGCCCAGCGGATCGTCCGCCCTCACCCGCGCCTGCTGGAGTTGGAGCAGCCCACTCTCGATCAGCGCCTGGGCCACTAGCTCCGTGGCCGGTGCCGTCCGCGCGGCCTGACCGAGAGAATCCACGACCGCAAGGATCCGCTGAGCCCGCTCCTCCCAGGGCCGCTCCCAACCGGGGGCTCCCCGCACCAGATGGTCGCGTAGCCGCTGGGCGAGCGAACCACTCCGTTGGCCGGAGTGCGCCCTGAGGCCGACGAGCGCCCGATCGGGAATTCGCCCCACCGAGCACTGCAGGGCTCGCAGGCACGCCAGATCGTCCCGATCGTCGGCGGCCAGCCGAATGAATGCCAAGACATCCCGCACTTCGGGACGATCCAGCAGACCTCCGGTCGCGGTCTGAAACGGAATGCGCCGCCGGCGCAAGGCCTCCTCTAGGGGCGCTCCAATCCGGCCTTGGGTATAAGCCAAAACCGCCATCTCCCGCCACCGGACTTCATCGTGGCTGCCATCGGGATAGGTGATTCCGTCGCGATGAATCTGGTCCAGGGTGCCGGCAATCGCCTCCGCCTCACGAGCCGAGTCTTCGACCTCTGCCACCCAGACCGGAAGCGGGCTCTCGGTGCCGCGGGCCGCCTCCATCGGCTCGTCCGCCGCGAAGTTGGGATCGGCTTTGATCACGTGGTCTGCCGCGGCCAGGATCGATACCCGCGACCGATGGTTGCGGAAGAGCCCGAACTGCCGCCCCGGCGCGTCGGCCATGATCCCGGGCTTAGCATCCCGAAAGGCGTAGATCGATTGCCGAGCGTCTCCCACCATGAAGAGGCTCCGGTGGTCGGGCCCAGT
>PKXR01000226.1 GCA_003133485.1 Candidatus Dormiibacterota bacterium | reverse complement strand
AAGTGACCCCTGGCCCGCACGTCGCTGGGTTGCTGGCCGCCTAGGTCTGCCGATTGACCGTCGGTCTAGCTGACGGACTCCAGGCGTGGCCGGCCCCGCCACCCCACCAGGAGTGCCAAGGTGCCGCTCCTCCGGTGCCGAAACGGAGCCGTCTAGGGCCACGCCGAACAGGTTCGAGACCTCAGGACAGGTGTGGACAGCCTCCCCCAACTCGCGGCCGAGACCACGCCTGTGAGCGATTTCATCTCGCTGGCCTAACGCTTCTCGGTGCCGCGCCGGCTGAGCTAAAGAAGAGTGGGAATCAGGCGAGGCCCGTTCGGAATCGATTTGCCCCAGTCGCCGGTCCAGCTCCGAGGCCGGAAGCCCTTCAGTCAATCATCCGGCGAACCGATAGGCCGAGTGAGAGTGGCAACCCGGCGGCCTTCGAGCTGGTCGCAGTATTTGACGGGCGGAGTACTCACCAGGTGTTGCCCCTGATTGCAGGGGGTGGGCGATCGCTGGGGCGAATGCGGCCACCATCATCCGCGAGGTCCGCACTTCTGCCGGCCGCACGTGTTCCTAAGTGCACTGCCAAGCCCTCCCACGGCACATCCGAGAAACAGGCACCCGTTCCTTATATATAACCTTCGTAGTGCAAGACCCGTACATGCCGCGTGAGCCGGAAACCGGAGCCCTTAATTAGAGGGCGGCCCGGGGCGCGACGACCCATGTGGTCTCGCTACCTGATCGGAGGCTTCCCGTCTGTTCGGGAGCGCCAGGTTCAGAGGGGGGACACCATCCGCACCAGCTCGCTCTGACTCAGTTCCCACGGTGGAATCCAGGGTGTGCCTCTGGGAACTGTTAAGTCGAGTTCGAGTGCCCTCCCACTCGGCGTGGCCGCACATCGAGCTGCTGGCCGCTCTTGGAACGGTCGGCGGACTCCTCGCCGAGCAGTTCGCAACCCCGGGCAGAGCCCTGCTAGCGGTGGCCCTCACCGCACCCCCGAGTGCATCATTAGCTGCCGGGAAATGCCATCCCTTAGTGGTATGAGCCTAGACGGGAGTCCACCCGATGAGCTCTTCCCAACTCTCGGTGAAAGCTGCCCGCGGAAGGCTGGGTCGGAGGCGATCTCATCCGGACCGAGTGTGGGCTGGAGAGCCGGCCGGGCTGAGGCGGCCGAGCCAAAGCGGGGGCCAGACGCCGACTGGCTGCCCTAAGGGCCTGCTCAAGAGGCTCAGCCTGCGCAGCTCAACAAGTGCGACCAATGCGATCTGGCGCTTCTTCCTGCGACCAGAGGCACGGTCTTGAGCTCCCCGGTTCTAGCCTCAGAGGACGTGTCCAGAAGCCTCAAGGCCGTTGATGGCGGGGAAAAGTCGCCGCAAGGGAACGGTCGCGTGAACATGGACGGCCACCTTCGTGAAGTTGTTGTTTCGGTCCCGTCCCGGCCCCGTCACTTGGGGTCCGCGAAGTCAAGCCTAAGCTGAACCCGTGTTCACCACCCTACCTCTGGTGCGTCGGAATGCCGACGCGTCCACAAGGAGTCGAGCGCCGAGGCTAATCTGGATCGTCTACGGGGTGATGGCCGCCCTGATAGTCGCTTACCTCGTGTCCCTCGTGGTCCGAAACTATGGATACTCCACACCCATCGACGGGTGGGGCGTTGATGCCTTCGAATTCATAGCCTCCTGCTTATGCATTGGCTTGGCCTTCGGAAAGCGCCGGGACCGGCTCATCCCGTTGATCCTCGGTGCCGCTCTGCTCAGCTGGACGGTGGGAGACACCATCACCACCATCCAGAGTTTTAACGGGGCCAGTCCACCCGACCCTTCAACTGCCGACATCTTCTACCTGTTCTTCTACCCGCTGGCCTACATCGGGCTGGTCCAGGTCATGCGCCGCGAAGTCAAAAATCTCGTTCCCGCGACGTGGCTCGACGGGGCGGTGGCCGGCCTAGGCGCGGCAGCCGTGTGTTCCGTCTTCATCTTCCAGACCGCCATCCTCCACTCCCTCGGGCAGCTCATGGGCAACACCATGGGATTGGCGATCAATCTGGCATTCCCCGTGGGCGACCTGCTACTCCTCGCCCTAGTGATCGGGGGTACCGCCACCTTCCCTGGCCGGCCGAAGGCTCAATGGATAGTCCTGGCGGCGGCCTGCTGCACGATCGCGGTAGGAGATAGCTTCAACCTGCTTCAGGCCACCGGCTACAGCAGTTCCGTGGCCAGTATCAGCAATGGAATCGCCTGGCCTATCACGATCCTCTTGGTCTCCGGATCGATGTGGTTGCGCAACCGCCCCGTCAACTTGTTGCTGGTCCAGAGAACCCCGGGGTTCCTCCTCCCGGGCCTGGCAGCGGCCGGCGCCCTGGCCGTCCTTCTGTTCGGCACTGAGACCCCGGTCGCGAAGGTTGCCGTAGGACTCGCCATCGCCACTCTTGTGATAGCCGGGGTACGGGCGGGCATGTCAGCGGTTCGGCTACGGAAACTCACCGATGAGCGCCAGCGCCAGTCGGTCACCGACCACCTCACCGACCTCGGCAACCGCCGCCGCCTCTTTGATCTGCTCGACGCATATTTCGCTGATCGAGCGGACCCGAGCACCCCAGACCGCCCCCTGGCCTTCCTGTTCATCGATCTTGACCACT
>PKXR01000114.1 GCA_003133485.1 Candidatus Dormiibacterota bacterium | reverse complement strand
ACCCAGCTCGCGAAGTCCTTGGCGCGCTATCCCACGCTCTGGGAGGAGACCCATATCGAGAAGGAACTGGGGATCTCCAGCCAGCTCCGCGACGCCCCGGTCCGCGATGGGTTCCTCATGGCCGGAACTTTTCTCTTGGGCGCTATCGTCCCAATCATCCCCTACATCTTCATGACCGGATTGCCTGCCGTTCTGGTCTCTCTTCTGCTGTCTGGGATCGGGCTGACTGCGGTCGGCGTGCTCAAGGCCGCTGTGACCGGCCAGCGGCTCTGGTTCGGAGGAACCCAGGTGCTGCTCGTGGGCAGCGGCGCGGCGCTCGCCGGCTACGTTTTTGGCGTGCTGCTGCCGCACGCTTTCGGACTCCACCTGCCCACGACGGGCTGAACCGAACCCGGCGAATCTCTCCCGAATTCGACCGCGGATAACTATCCTGCCGTGGTGCTGCGGCGCAGCTTGGGTGGTTCGGCGGGATTCCAGGCCATTTGTGGCCTGCTCTGCGCCTGCGGCGCGGCGCAGGCCCCTTCCCCCAGTTCCACGGCCACGATCCCGACGCCTAGCCCCAGGGGGAGTTCCAGCCCCAGCAGCTCCCTCAACGCGGCCGATCTAGCCTGGATCAATGCCCACCAGGGCTAGGCCCTCGCGACCACTCCGGGACGTTCGGGAGCCGGTTGCGTGGCGATCCTATCCACTACCGATGGGGGCTCCCCTTGGCAGACGATCGCGAAGCGCTCCTCCGACCTCGTCTTCAACGCAGTGACCCCTGACTTTCTCGCCTTCGGCAGCGCCTCCAGCGGTTGGTGGCTGGCCCCTCCGGACACGCTCACCAAGTGGAGCATTACCGACTCGGGATACAAATGGAGCCAGTCGACGTTCTAACCTCTGGCGCTCACTGGCTCGCTTGCCACCAACTCCAGCGTGAGCCGGTCCAGCACCTCAATTCCGCGCGCCGTCGCGGCAACCATCTGGCCCTCAATTGTCAGCAGGCCTAGCCCTGCCAGCCGATCCGCTTCGGCAAGCTGGTGCGGCAATCGCAGCTCGACGCCAGCCCGCAACCGCAGGCCGCAGGCGAGGCGCTCCAATTCTGCTTGGTCGCCGTCGATCGCCTCGTGCCCCTTGCGACCGTGGCCTAACCCCGCCACCTGTTTGATGTACGTGGCCGCGCTGCGCAGATTCCAGTACCGGATCCCCACGGCTCCCGCGTCGACCGTGAAGCCCAGCTGCTGGGCCGCCGACCTGTCGACGAAGCCGTGGGCCCCGCACCCGGCGGCCAAGTAGTTCCGGCCTTGCCAGTAGCCGAGGTTGTGACGGGACTCGCGGCCGGGTCGAGCGTAATTGCTCACCTCATACTGCCGTAGACCCGCCTCCTCCAGAAGCCCGCGGGCCAACCGGTGCTGCTCAAGGAAGTCGTGCTCGATTGGTCCGGATACCCTCCCCCGGGCCACAGAGCGGGCCAGGGGGGTCGCGGACTCAACTGTCAACTCATAGCACGAGACGTGCTGGGGTAAGTGGCCGAGGAGGCGCTCTAAGCCCTCCGCGAATACCGAGGTGGACTGCTCGGGAATGGCGTACATCACGTCGCAGCTGAGGTTCTCTAGACCAGACTTGGTCGCCGCCCCGAGCGCCTGCTCAGCGGTTGCGCTGTCGTGATTGCGCCCGAGCCAGCGCAGCGCCCGGTCGTCAAGGCTCTGGACCCCTAGGCTCAGCCGGTTGATCCCCAGAGCCAGCCACGTGCGGCAGAGGTCCTCGGTGAGTCCGGTGGGGTTCGCCTCGATGGTGATCTCGGCTCCCTCATTTATCCCAAACTGCCCCTCCACCGCCTGGAGGAGCTGGCCCAGGAGGGCGGGGTCGATCAGCCCCGGCGTCCCACCCCCCAGATAGACCGTGTCCAGTCCACCATCCGGTCGTCCGGCGGCGGCCAGATAGCCCAACTCTGTGATCACCGCCTCCACGTAAGGCTGGTGCAGGTGGTCGCCGCCGATGTGAATCGCGAAGTCGCAATACGGGCAGTGCGTGTCACAGAAGGGAATGTGCAGATAGAGGCTGCGCGCCCTCAGACGGCGTACGTCAGCGGTCAAGGGAGAGCACCGCCATGAAGGCCTCCTGGGGAATCTCCACGCTGCCGACCCGTTTCATCCGCTGCTTGCCTTCGCGCTGCTTCTCCAGCAGCTTGCGCNNTAGCACTTGGCGAGCACGTCCTTGCGCAGCGCCGGCACCGTCTCCCGCGCGATCACCTTGCCCCCCACCGCGGCCTGGATGGCCACCTCGAAGAGCTGACGAGGGATCACCTCCCGGAGCCTCTGGACCAGCTTGCGTCCCTGGTTGCTCGACTGCTGTCGGTGGACGATGATCGAGAGGGCGTCCACCTTGGCGCCTGCCACCAGCACGTCCAGCTTGACCAGCTGTTCGGCGCGGTACCCCGACATCTGGTAATCCATCGACGCGTAGCCCCGGCTGCGGGACTTCAAATGGTCGTAGAAGTCGTGGATGATCTCGCCGAGCGGCATGTCGTAGGTCAGCAGCGCCCGCTCCCCAGGGGGCTGGTATTCCAACTGCACAAACTCCCCCCGCCGCTCCTGGCACAGCTCCATGATCCCGCCGAGATGCTCGCGCGGGACTACGATTTCCAGCTTGACCCGGGGCTCCTCGATGGTCTCGATCATCCCCACCTCGGGAAGCTGGTCCGGGTTGTCGATCTCGATCGCGCTGCCGCTTCGGAGCGTAACCCGGTAGGCCACCGAAGGTGCCGTGGTGATCAGGTTGAGTTGGAACTCGCGCTCCAGTCGCTCCTGGACAATCTCCATATGCAGCAGGCCGAGGAAGCCGCAGCGAAATCCGAACCCCAAAGCGGCAGAGGTTTCCGGTTCGAAAGTTAAGGCGGCGTCGTTGAGCTGCAACCGGTCGAGCGCCTCCTTCAGGCCCTGGTAATCGTCGCCGTCGACCGGGAACAGGCCGGCCCAGACCATCGGGCTCACCTGTCGGTATCCCGGCAGCGGCTCCTTCGCTGGCCGCGAGACCTCGGTGATGGTGTCGCCGACCTTGCTGTCCCGGACGTTGCGGATGGAGGCGATCAGGTAGCCGACCTCTCCGGCAGTGAGCTCGTCGACCGCGTCCATGGAGGGCCGGAAGATGCCCACTTCGTCGACCGTGAAGGTACCCCGGGAAGCCATCATCCGGATCTGCGTCCCCGACCGGAGCCGGCCGTCCATCACCCGGACGTAGACCACGACCCCGCGATAGGCGTCGTACTTGCAGTCGAAGATGAGGGCCCTAAGCGGGGCTTTCGAATCTCCCTTGGGAGGAGGCAGCCTGGTCACTATCGCCTCCAGCACCGACTCGATCCCCTGGCCGGTGCGGGCCGACACCATGAGGCACTCCTCGGCCGCGATGCCGATCACGGCCTCTATCTCCTCGGCCACCTTCTCGGGCTCGGACTGAGGCAGGTCGATCTTGTTGATCACCGGCACGATGTCCAAGCCGAGCTCGAGTGCCTTGTAGACGTTGGCCAGGGTCTGGGCCTCGATCCCCTGGCTGGCGTCCACCACCAGCAGCGCGCC
>PKXR01000150.1 GCA_003133485.1 Candidatus Dormiibacterota bacterium | reverse complement strand
AGGTAGAAGACGTCGCCGGGGTAGGCCTCGCGGCCCGGCGGTCGCCGCAGCGCCAGCGAGATCTCGCGATAGGCCCAGGCGTGCTTGCTGAGGTCGTCGTAGACGATCAGGGCATCCTCACCCTTCTCCATGAACCACTCCCCCATGGAGCAACCCGAGTAGGGGACCAGGTACTGCAGGGCCGCCGGCTCCCCCGAGGTGGCGGCCACGATGATGGTGTGCTCCAGGGCCCCGTACTGCTCCAGCACCGCCGCGATCCGGGCCACCGAGGCCGCGTTCTGGCCGATGGCGACGTAGATGCAGGTGAGGTTCTTGCCCTTCTGATTGATGATCGTATCGATGGCAATCGCCGTCTTGCCGATCTGGCGGTCGCCGATGATCAGCTCCCGCTGACCGCGGCCGATCGGGATCAAGGCGTCGATGGCCTTGATCCCCGTCTGCACGGGAGTATTGACCGGCTGCCGGTCGATCACCCCGGGGGCCTGGCGCTCCACCGGGCGCCGCTCTTTGGTTGCGATCTCGCCCTTACCGTCGATGGGCTGTCCCAGGGCGTTGACCACCCGGCCTACCAGCGCGCGCCCGACTGGGACCTCGACCACCCGGCCGGTGGTGCGCACCTCGTCGCCTTCCCGGAGCTCCTCGAAGCGGCCCAGGATGATGGCCCGCACCTGGTCTTCCTCCAGGTTGAGCGCCAACCCCATGATGTCGTGGGGAAAGGCCAGCAGTTCGCCGGCCATAGCCCCCTCCAGGCCATAGATCTGGGCGATTCCGTCGCCCAGGGTGGTGATCACGCCGGACTCTGCGGACACCACCGGGGCGTCGAAGTCGGCGATCTTGCGCTTGATGATCTGGCCAATCTCGGCCGCGCTAATGCTCATGCTGTCCTCATCTACTTGGCACTTGGGTCAGGAGGTTCTGGCGCAGCTGCTGGAGCCGGGTGGCGAGGCTGGCATCAAAGACCCGGTCCCCCACCCGAACCACCGCCCCTCCCAATAAGGTGGGATCGACCTGGGCTTCGAAACGCACATCCATCTGGAGCCGCTTGGAGAGCTGTTCGGCCAGCTGGTGCTGGTCAGCCATGCTCACCGCGACGGCGGTCGTCAGCTGGGCCAGAACCCGGCCCTCCCGTTTGTCAACCAGCTGGTGGTAGCCCTCTTCGATCGCCGGCAAAAGCCGCTGGCGCTGGCTGCTTACCAGAACCAAGAGCAGGTTTCCGGCCAGCTTGTCGATTCCCTTGTCCGCAGCCAGGACCGCCCGGCACAGCTCCACCTTCTGGGCGATCCTAATGGACGGGTCGGCGATCGTCTTGCCCAGGTCGCTCTCGTCGAGCAGATGGCGCAGGCGCTCGAGGCGCTCTAGCCAAGGAGCGAAGTCTCCGTCCTCCTCCGCCAGCTGGAAGACCGCCTCCGCGTAGTGGCGGGCGGTGCTGGGGACCCGGGGTGCTTCAGGCACTCAGATCGACCTCCGCCAGGGCCTGATCGATCAGACGCCGCTGGCGCTTCGGGTCGAGCTCTTCCTCCAGGATCTTGGTGGTGGCGAGGAGCACTAGGTCCGCCACCTGGCGGCGCAGCTGGCTGACCGCCTGCTCCCTTTCCTGGGCCAGCTCGGCCCGGGCCCGAGTCAGCATCGCCTCTTGCTCTTCGCTGCCCTTATTCCGCAGCTCCTCGCGCAGCTCCTCCCCCAGCTTCTGGGCCTTGTCCAGGATCTCCTGGGCCTGGCGCCGGGCGTCGGCGAGTTCGGACTTCTCTTGCTTCCGCGCCTCCTCCACCTCCCGGCGCGCTGCCTCGGCCTCAGAAAGGGCCAGCGCGATCTGCTGTTTCCTAGCGTCGAGCGCCTTGGCGATCGGTGGGAAGACGTAGCGCGACAGCAGGTACAACAGGGCTAGGAAGACCACGATCTCGACTGGGAAGGTCAGGTTGAGTGAGAGCGGGCTGGCGGCGGCGACTAGGGGCACGAAGAGTCGCCTACTTACCGGCCAGGCTGATGAAGACGAACATCAGCGCCAGGTTGATGAAGTAAACGGCCTCGGCCAATCCCACGGTCAGGAAGGTCCAGGTCAGCAGTCGCGACTGAGCCTCCGGCTGCCGCGCGATCCCGGCGATCAGCTGCGCCCCGGCCAGACCGTCACCGATGGCCGCGCCGACGGCGCCTACCCCGGTGCCGATCATGGCCCCGGCGTACACGATTGCGTGAGAAGTATCGAGCGCCAATTGAATTCCTCCCAGGTCTGGGTGAGGGGATGGGCCCCTAGGCTGTGGCGGCCTCGACCGCCGACTCGTCGTGGTGCTCCATGGTCGCCATGCTGAGGTAGATCACGGTCAGCAAGGCGAAGATGAAGGCCTGAATTACGTCCACAAAAACGCCCTCAAAGAGCTTCCAGATTCCGTTAAAGGCCCAGGAAAGATAGATCGGCAGCAAGGCGATGATCTGCAGCATCAAGGCGGCGGCGAACATGTTTCCGAAGAGCCGGAGCGTCAATGAGATGGGATAGGAGATCTGGGAAATCACGTTGATGGGCGCCAGCAGCACGTAAAACACCTTGGGCATCCCGGCCGGATGCAGGTAGTTGGTCTTGATGTAACCCCCGAACCCCCGCTGGCGGATCGAGGTGTAGTGGACCAGGAAGATGACGATGATCGCGAGGGCGGCGGTGTCGTTGACGTCGGCGGTGGCGGAGGTCAGCCGGTCGCCCGTTGGAATCAGTTCCAGCCAGTTGCTGACCAGGATGTAGAAGAACAGCACCGTACAAAGCGGCACCGCCCACTTGGCAAAGGGTCCGATCATCCGGGTCACGTAGTCGTCCACGGTCTCCCAGACCATCTCGATCAGAGCTTGGAAGCGGCCCGGCACGCCCTCGGTCACCACGTGGCGGAGGTAGAGCCCGGCTCCCAGCACGATCGAGAAGGCGACCACGCTGCTGATCACTGTGTCCACGTACAGAGCCATCCCAAAAACGTGGACGGTCCAGTGGTTTCCCACCTCGATCTGAGCCATAACCATCGGCGTCATTTGGCGGCGGCCCTGATCCCGAACCTGACCATCGCCCCGACCTGGGCCAGGTGGGTGGCGAGCAGCCCGAGCAGTCCCCAGACCCCGATCGGGCCGAGCACCTCCACCAGCACCACCAAGACCACCGTGATCAGCGCCAGCCGGGGCAGGCT
>PKXR01000044.1 GCA_003133485.1 Candidatus Dormiibacterota bacterium | reverse complement strand
GGGCTTCGCCCCCGACGTGGAGCGGATCCTCCAGCAGACCCCCAAGGAGCGCCAGACCCTGCTCTTCTCAGCAACCATCCCCGGCTGGATCCACCGGCTGGTGGAGCGCCACATGCACGACCCCCAGACCATCTCGGTCAGCGGCCATACGGAGCTGGTTCCGACCGTCAGCCAGTGGTGCATCGAATGCTCCTGGGCGGACAAGGTCGAGGCTCTGTCGATGCTGCTAGACAGCCCCAGGGTCAGGTCGGGGCTGATCTTCACCGCCACCAAGCGCAACGCCGACATGCTCCACACCACCCTGCTGGCCGCCGGCTACGACGTCACCGTGATTCACGGCGACCTCTCCCAGAAGGAGCGCGACCAGGCCATGGATCGGTTCCGCAACTCGACGGTGCGCTTCCTGATCGCCACCGACGTGGCGGCTCGGGGCATCGACATCGACGACATCAGCCACGTAATCAACTACGACATCCCTGCCACCCCTGAGGATTACGTCCATCGGGTGGGACGGACCGCCCGAGCCGGCCGCGACGGGGTGGCGTTGACCTTGATCACCCCCATCGAGATCCTCAAGATCCGCGATATCGAGCGCCACACAAAGCGCCCCATCGAGCACCACACCCTTGAGGACCTGAAGCTGCTGGCTGGGACGGCCGGCGCCCTCGTCGGCTGATCCACCGCCGCTCCCAAGACTGCTTCGTTACCGCTCACCTCCCCGCCGCCCTTCCGAACTAAGCAGGCACGAGGCTGAGTTTGGTGCTTCCCATCGCGGCGGTGGGACCACGCCAAGGACCAACCGTTGTGCACTACTGCTAGGCGCTATACTGCGCGACGCACTATGGCAAACCGCACATGGAAACGGCCGACTCGAGATCTCCTCTCACTGGCCGCCCTCGGTCTGCTGGCGGAGCGACCCCGGCACACCTACGGGATCCAGCGGGAGCTTCACCAGCGCAACAACGACTTCGCCGGGGGAACCCCACGTGCCCTCTACCACGCCGTCGATCGCTTGGCAGCGGCGGGGTTGATCGAGCTGGCTGAAACAGTTCGCGAGGGCCACCGTCCGGAGCGGATCGTCTACCGGGCGACTGAGGTCGGCCGGGAGGAGCTGCACCACTGGCTGATCGATCTGCTAGCGCTTCCCCAGCCGGAACCGTCGGTGTTTTCGGGAGCGGTCAGCATGATCGGGTACCTCCCAGAACGAGACGCACTCACGGCTCTAGCCCAGCGGGTGGGTCAGCTGGAGGGAAGGATCGCGGCGATGGACGCCGTTCTCTCTTCCCTGCTCGACCAGTTCGGCATGCCCCGCCTTTTCCTACTGGAACGCGAGTTTGAGCGGAGCCTCTGGCGGGCGGAGCTGGCCTGGGTGACCGAACTGATCGGCGAGATTCGCTCCGGCGCCCTCGCGGTAGACCAGAACTGGCTGCAAGATCACAGCGGCGAAGGCGGGTCGTCTGATCCCGAAGCGAAAGTGCCGCTTGCGGTCAGAGTTCGCAAGAAGCCGCGCGAAAGGGTCTCGTCTTCGGGCGATCCTGAACTGAAAGTCCACCAGGGAGGTGCCTGATGAGTGAACAAATACCAGCCCGTCAGACGGTGATCAGCGTCCACCAGCTGCGCCGGGTCTTCAAGACCCGTAGGTCCACGGTGGAGGCGGTGGCCGGCATCAATCTGGAGGTCTATGCCGGCGAGATCTTCGGCTTCCTCGGTCCCAATGGGGCCGGCAAGACGACCACTCTGCGGATGCTGGCGACCCTGATGCCGCCAACGTCGGGTGACGCGACGGTAGCCGGTCAGGATCTCCTGCGCCATCCCGGGGAGGTGCGCCGACGGATCGGCTACGTGGGCCAGCGCGGGGGCGTCGACCTGGAGATCACCGGCCGTCACGAGCTGGTCTTTGAGGCCCGACTTTACGGCATGAGCAAGTCGGAGGCTCGAGCCCGTGCCGCGGAGCTGATCGTGGCCCTGGAGCTGGAATCGTGCGCGGATCGCAAGACCTCGACCTACTCCGGGGGTCAACGGCGCAGGCTCGACGTGGGAGTGGGGCTGGTGCACCGACCCCAGCTGCTCTTCCTCGACGAGCCGACGAGCGGTCTGGACCCGCAGAGCCGAGCCCGCATGTGGGACGAGGTCCGTAGGCTCCGCGATGAGGGCACAACCGTCTTCCTGACCACCCACTACCTGGAGGAGGCGGACGCCCTCTGCAACCGGCTGGCCATCATAGACCACGGCAAGATCGTGGCTGAAGGGACCCCGGATGAGCTCAAGCGAGCGGTGGCGGGCGACCTCGTCACAGTTGGCGTCAGCGGCGACGTGGAAGCCGCTTTGCGGCTTCTCCAGCCGCAGCCGTTCGTCCGGGAGGCCTCAATCGACGGGAGCCAGCTGCGCCTATACGTCGAGCAAGGGGAGACGGCCACTCCCGACATCCTGCGACTTCTTGACAAGGCCGGGCTGGGGTTGACCACGGTCGCGCTGAGCCGGCCCAGCCTTGATGACGTATTCCTCCGGAGCACCGGCCGCTCGCTGCGCGACTCGGACGCCGCATAGCCGGATTTGCGGAGAGAAAAACATGAAACTTGCACACGACACCGGGCTGGTCTTCCAGCGTTATTTCAGCCTTTTCATCCACAACCCGGCCTGGGTCGCGGTAGGCGTGCTCCAGCCCGCGTTGTATCTCCTCCTGTTCGCTCCCCTGCTTAAGTCGATTGCCCGCGTCCCCGGCTTTCCTGCGGGTGGTGCGTACAACGTTTTCGTGCCAGGCTTGCTCATCCAACTGGGGCTATTCGGCGCGGCGGGGGTGGGATTCAGCCTCATCTCCGAGCTGCGCATGGGAGTGGTGGAGCGGCTCCGGGTCACGCCCGTGAGCCGGCTTTCGCTGCTGCTTGGGCGAGCGCTCCGGGACGTGCTAACCCTCTTCGTACAGGCCCTCATCCTGGTCCTGCTGGCACTCCCCTTCGGGCTTAGCTTCAAGCCGGTGGGCATTCTCATCGGGCTCGGCCTGGTTGCGTTGATTGGGCTGCTGGTCGCCTCTATTTCCTACGCCTTAGCACTGGCCCTGAAGGACGAGAACTCATTTGCACCCATCATCTTCACGGCCAGCCTCCCTCTCCTGCTGCTTTCCGGAGTGCTGCTGCCGATGAGCCTCGCCCCGAGCTGGCTGCGGACCATCTCCACGCTCAATCCGTTCTCCCACGCGGTTACTGCCAACCGGGCGGTCTTCCTCGGTCATCTCAGCAACCCCAACGTGCTCCAAGGAGTGGTAATCATGGCCGTGCTAGCCGCCGTGGCAGTCTGGTTCGCCGCTCGGTCCTTCGGGCGCGCGATCGCCTGACCAGGGCCGTGAGGGTCACCGTCAAGGTAAGAGGGTAGGTTTCTGGCCGGAGGGCGAGAGCCGCAGCGCTTCAGAGGATGACCTGGCAGCCCTGTCACGAGCGACTTCCGGCGTTGATCGAAGAGGAAGCTCCGAAGGCTGAGGGCTAGCCTGGCGTCGATCCCACTGAAGCTGGCGCCACGGCGGATTCTGATATGGGCCCGTGGAGATTCCCCAGGCCCACGGGCCACCCCCGGACCACGTCTACGTGGCGACGCACCGGTCAACGGTGGGGCTGGGCACTCCACAGCGAGGACACTCTCGTGAGGTCCGTATGAACTCAGATTGGAAGGTGGTCGGTCGACGTGGTAGGCTGCGGGCGGAGGACGGGCGAGGGTGGCCGATTGGGAGCCGACCGGCCAGCGGAACGGTGAAGGACGGATCGAAGGAGTCACTTTGTGACCTCGACACCGGCTCAGGAGCCCCTTGATCAGCGAGCGACTTCAACCTGGGATCTGCATGGGTCGGAGCCATGGAACTGAGAATCCAGTTTCGGCCAACGGCCAGCCCTGTCGGGCGCCGACATCCTCGAAGCGAGTGGACCGGTAGCAGCGGCCATAAGGGAGGGGAGACCTGAAGTTGGCCAGGTTCTTCCGGTCAAGCCGATCAAAGGGGGAGCCAGCGAGGCGAGGTGTCGGCGTCCGGTCAGCGGTGCGCTT
Organism: Candidatus Dormiibacterota bacterium; assembly: GCA_003133485.1. The sequence goes on along the minus strand of PKXR01000044.1, from coordinate 6,494 downwards.
TCCGATCGCGAGCCGGCTGCGCTGGATAAGCGCGGCGGCCCTGTTCCTGATCTTCGCTCCCCTACTGGGCGCTCTGACGGTCGGTGGCACCTCCCAAGCGGTAGCCATCCGGACCACCGGAGATGGCGTCTCGCTCCCGACCGATGTGCTCAGGTCGGCATACGACAGAGCGAACTTGGCGATCTCGGAGCCGTCGACCCCTACTCCGACTCCGACTCCCATCCCCTCGACGTCAGGCCGCACCATGCCCGCGTCTACCGAGGCGCCGGTTCCCGCCCATTGTCCAGCGCTCGGACTGTTTGTGTCCTCAGAGACCCAGGGAGCGATCGACTCGCTCGCCTCCCAGCTACGAGTGACCCCAACGATAATGACGGTCTACGCCAGCGACAACTACACGGTGTTCACTCCTCCCAGCACAACCTTGCAGCTACTGCTCGGCGTCGGTGAGGTCACGTCCGCTGAGGCGACAACGATCGGAAACACTCTGGTATCGACCGGTCACGCCAACACCATGATCCGCATCATGTGGGAGATGAATGGGGACTGGTTCCCCTGGGGAGTCCAGTCGCTTTCCGCGGCCCAGTACATAACGATCTACCAAGCTGCCGAGAAAGCGTTTGCGGCCGTGCCAGGCAATCACTTCCAGTACATCTGGAACGTGAATGCCGGTACCGCTGAAGGTGGCCGAACCGAGTTCGACACATACCCGGGGAGCGCCTACGTGTCCAATGTCGGTATCGACTACTACGACTATGGCCCGTCGAGCGAGAGCTGGATCCCACCCGTCCTAGCGTTCGCCGCATCTCAAGGGAAGCCCGTCTCATTCGATGAGTGGGGGCTGAATGGGCAGGACGATCCAGCCTACATCGACTACGTCGCGAGTGTCGTTCACACTCCAGCCGACTACGTGACGGCTGAAGCGTACTTTTCCGATGGCAACAGCACCATCACCGAGTTTCCGTTGGCCGAAGCGGAATACAGTAAGGACTTCGCGGCGAGCTGCTAGGGATTCGCGCCGCCCCGGCCTGGTGCGGCGGAAGGCCAGAGCCCGATCCCAATTCGAGTGACGACAGCACCTCCGTTCGGAGGATGGGTCCCCGCCATCTTGCGGCCACCAGCGAGTCCCTGCGCCTTGGGCATCCGACCGAAGGCCGACCTTGGTGGATCTTGGGCAATGAGTATTGGCGCTCGCCGTGCGATGTCTCGGATCGTGCTTGCCCACGCTAGTGGGTAGTTGCAAAATAGGATTGGCGCGGCCGCACCCAACTCCCTTCTGAACGGCGCCCGACGCGATGGCTACAACCTCCGCGCCAGTTCGTCGCCACCCGCGTTGACGGTCAATCTCCGCGCATGCGGCATCGAACCGGAGGCGGAGCCCGGGCACCGGGCCCGCCTTAGACTAACCTTGGCGGGGCTTCGGGACACGGTCCGAGGGCTGGTGCCCGCGCCAGCCAGATCGGCGATCGATTCCGTCCCGCCCAGCGGCGATAGCTCTCAGGAGCCCGTCAACCGAATCGTCCAGCCCTCCCACTCCGCGCACCTTGGTCATGGCCGTGTGACAACATCGTGAACTGCCTTGACACCCCCGTAACCCCTTGTCACACTTTGGCAAGGACGGGAAACGGTAGTTTCAGTCGCCGGAACAGTGGCGCTTCGACAAGCGCTACCGACCGGCCGTAGCGGACATGCTCGGCCACCGGAATGGGTGTTCAGCGCATGTGGGAGAGTATCCGTGCTTGGGCACATCTGGTCACACCGTCACAATCACCACTCAGCGGTAGCCTCGGGATCGAACTTGGTCACCGCGACCAGGATTCTGGATCTGCCGTGACGATATCTTCGTCCGAGAGCGGTCCAGCCACAGCCGTCGGCAAGCCGGCGGACCCCGTCGCCCCCCGTTCCGCCCCGCAGGAGGAGGGACGAGCGAGCCAACCGGTAGGCACTCCGGGCACCATCAATGTGATCGGACACGCCAACCCCCCCCGAGTTAGCGTCGTGATTCCAGCTCTAAATGAAGCCGCCAATCTCCGCTATGTCCTGCTCCTACTTCCACCCACTATCTTTGAAGTAGTTTTGGTCGACGGCCGCTCCTTGGATGCAACCGTGGAGGTCACACGATCTCTGTACCCGAACGCCACGATCATTCATCAGCCGGGCCGTGGAAAGGGCAACGCGCTGGCGGCGGGATTCGCCGCGTGCCGAGGCGACATCATCGTCATGCTTGACGCCGATGGATCGGCCAACCCACAGGAGATCGGCAGCTTCGTTTCAGTCCTCCTCGATGGAGCGGACTTTGCGAAAGGCACCCGGTTTGCGAATGGGGGCGGAAGCGCTGACATTACCTGGCTTCGGCGCGTAGGCAACAGCGCCCTTGTCGGACTGGTCAACCTTCTCTATCGGAAGAAGTTCACCGATCTCTGCTACGGCCTAAACGCCTTCTGGGTCCACTGCCTGCCGCACATGTCTGTGGACACTGACGGTTTTGAGGTTGAGGCTCTCATTAACGTCCGGTTGGCCAAGTCCAAACTCAAAGTCCAGGAGGTCGGCAGCTATGAGTTGCGCCGACTCCACGGCAACAGCAAGCTTCACACGATCCGCGATGGGTTTCGCGTTCTGAGAGTTATCCTGCGGGAGCGCCTGACGGGCCCGACGGCGGTGATCTCGCCAGCTCCCGAGCGGGCCCCGGTCACTTCGCGCACGGTGGGGTAAGAAGCAGAGTATCTTGAGATTGTTTCCGGGGAGTGGGACCGAACTAGGCTACGGTGCCTCTTCTTGGAAGACATTCCTTGCTTGTGGGTGCCGTCCTGGAGCTGCGCCACGCAGTGCGAGAGGATGTGACTCAAATTTCGGCTAGTACGCCGGGGCGCGCCGTATACGTTCTAACGGACTACTTTCCTTCGACGGGCGGAACGAGCACCGCGGCTCGCGCTGCGGCGAGAGAGCTAGTGAGCCGTGGATGGACGGTGGATGTGGTGACACGGCGACTCTCACAAGCGTGGCCCCGCACGGAGAGCCTCGATGGCGTCACCATCCATCGGGTGGGCCGACCAGGCCACAGCAAGCTGGCGAAGGTGGCTGACCTATCGGCCACTTGGTGGTGGCTTCTGCGGACACGGCGCCAGCTCGGAGTCGTGCAAGCCTTCATGGACCCGGATTATGCCCTGGCGGCCTTTGCGGCCGGACTCGGCCCCCGTACGATCATGCGTTGGGCAACACGGGGCGATCCAGACCGCTTCCTCCGCATCCAGCCTCTGAGTCGGATACGCGTTCGCACCTTGCGCCATTGTCGAAATGTTGCTCTCACACCCGCCATGGCAGATGAACTGCGCCAGTGCGGCATCGAACCCGATGCCATCATCCCCGTGCCGACGGACTCTGCGCGATTCAGGCCGGCATCGTCCACTGAGCGCGCTCAAGCCCGCACCCGAATAGGAATTACTGCGGACGTCACCATCGTGTTCACCGGTCACCTTGAGCCGCGCAAAGGCATCGATCAGCTCCTTCAGGCCTTCGCCACCCTGGTGACTGGTGGATCTTCCGTCCACCTCCTCGTAGTGGGGGGATCACACGGCCACGCCGCGGATCTCGGCCCGGCCCTCCAGGACTTCGTTCGTAAACGATCTCTGGAGCACTGCGTCACTTTCACGGGTGTAGTTGAGGACGTCGTCCCGTACCTGCAAGCCAGCGACATTTTCTGCCTGCCGTCCCAGCGGGAGGGAATGTCCAACTCGATCGTGGAGGCGATGGCGTGCGGCTTGGCCTGTGTAGCCCCGGTATCGGCGGGAGGAGACGAGCTGCTGAGCGGCGGAGCCGGGGTGATACCCGCTACGAATTCGGCGGACGATCTCGCCGCCGCGTTGGCGCCCCTCGTAGCCGACCGCCAGCTACGTGAGGAGCTAGGCGTGGCCGCCGTGGCTCGGGCTCAATCCCACCACCTGTCAGTTGTCGTCGATGCGTACGAAGGACTCTATACGACCATTCCCACCACTCCGATCGATCGAGCCCCGCGCCCCGCGTGACCTGAGAAATTCGCCGAGCTGTCGGCCGTAGCCGGGTCGTTCGAGGTAGCCCTCTTGTCATCGGTGCACCCACGGGCTCAATCGCCTCTTCCCCGAACTCAGCTACATCATCGACCGACACGTCGGGAGGACCACGCAGCCGAGTTCGTTCGATGGATTCGTGCTCCACACCAATCGCCCAGGAACGCGAGGCACCACGCATGGTCGTCCGCCGCCACGGCCAGTGGGCTACCCTGGTGCCAGCTCCAGGAGCGGCAGCTTCCAATGGGCGCCCAACTCCGAATCGAACTCTCTTGGCCAAAAACGTGCCAAACCACCCCCGGGATATGGGGTTAGCTCGCCAAAGTAGACCGTGTCCCCTTCACTGTACAGGTCAACGCGGACGAAGTCGAAACCTTGCCCCAAGGCAGACGCGGCACGCAGCATCGCGGGCAGCGTCTCTGGTCTATCTACAACCGCCGCCAGCGGTCGGACTTTGCCGGCAAGCCCCAGCCTTACGGTGAGCGGGCTCCAATCTGGAGTGTAAACGCGTCTGCACCAGTTATTGATTCGATCCACTTCGACGAAGATTACCGCCGGTTCGCCGTCAAACACAAAGAACTTGTAATCAGAAGGCGCCTCCTCGCCCTGCCCGAGCCTCTCCTCCAAAATGAGCCCCGGCCGAGCGTGAGTGTAGGCCCACTCTCCACTTCGAGCGGCAAGAGACTTGCCCAGCCAACCCCGTGTGGCCGCTCGTAGCTCCGGTACATCTGCCACTGACCCACGCCCGAAGTACACGTGACCGCTTCCGTGGTTTGGCTTCAGCACCCAGCGCTCAGGCAGTGGATGGTTCGCGAGTTCCGTTACATCCGTACCAAACCAGATGGTCTCAGGTACTGCAATTCCGAGACGCGCTGCTCTCTCTTTGGCTCGTAGCTTGTCACAGGTGTCGACAAGAATTTCGCGGCGATCGTAGAGAATGCGCCAGTTGATCTTCTCACTGAAGGTGGTGGGATGTCGAAAGTGGCCCACTTTACGCTGGGTGATCATGTACCGAGCGTGACGCTCAAGAACCAGCGGACCGAGTGAGGTCAGCGCTAACAGCTCGCGCGCGGTCCATGCCCTTCCGCGCTCAAACGCTCCTGCTATGTTCACAGTGTCAGCGACCCAGCCGATCGCCCAGTGGGGAGGTGCATAGCGTAATTGCTCGGCTCCTGGAGTCGCCTTCCAAACCCCGTACCGGTGCGGGCAGACCCGACCACGCTACGGCTCGCGACGAAGCCAATCGGCCATTACGCGACGATCTGCCGCCGTCGAAATCCGAATCGCGATCACGGGCATCTCCCCAGTCGGTAAGGTCCGCGCCGTCGATAGGACGCAAAGGTCCTACTAGACTGCTCCGGTGCTCATCCGCCGCTCCCGCAAGGTCTCGACCTGACGGCGATACCCCTCCTCGAATGAAACCTCGGCCTGGAAACCGAGTATCTCCCGCGCCCGTGTATGGTCAGCTTCCGTGTGGCTGACGTCACCCCTCGCGACCGGCTGGGCCTCAATCTGAAGTGGGCCTACGAATCCCCGAAGCAGATCAAACACTTCGAGAAGCGTAATCGTCGCCCCTCCTCCTACGTTGACGGCGAGCCCGCTCACTGGAGCATCCGCAGCCAGGATCGTCGCCCGGGCAATGTCGTCGACGAAAGTGAAGTCCCGGCTTTGAGTGCCGTCACCGAATAGCAGGATTGGTCTCCCGTCGAGCGCCGCCTCCGCGAAAAGGCGAAGGCCCATGTCGGGCCTTTGTCCGGGGCCATACACCGTGAAGTAGCGAAGTGCCACTGTCTCGAGATCCGGGCCAGCGGCACCCAAGCACTCCCTTTCTGCGATAAGTTTCGTTCGCCCGTAGGGGGAAATGGGAGCGACATCTCCGATTTCACGGAACGGTCGCGGGCCATTGCCGTACACGGATGATGAGGAGGCGTATACCAACCTACGCACCGACGAGGCCCGGGCACACGCCTCAAGGAGTCGGTGTGTCGCATCTATGTTGTCGTGTTGGTACCGCCACTCCGATTCAAAGCTCGCCCGAACTCCCGCCCGACCAGCCAGATGAAACACTACTTCTGCTTCGGTCAATGCACTTTCGAGCGGAATGTCGCAAAGGTCACCCACGGTGAGGGAAAAATTCGGATTGGCTCGCAAGAGCTCCGCCCGCGCTGACTTTTCAGACGGATCATAGCTGTCAGTGAATCCGTCGATCCCCGTCACCGACCATCCTGCCGACAGTAAAATCTGGGTTAGACGAGATCCAATGAAGCCAGCCGCCCCAGTGACCAGAATCCTCACGAGGATCCGCCGGGCTGAGTGGCGAATGAGAGTTCTAGTTGCGCACCATGTAGCTCTCTCGCGCCACTCATACGAAACTTCGAGTAGTGCGTCTGCCTCTTGGTTCTAGGCGGGTCAAAGTGCCGGCAACTCATTGGCCGAGTCTATAGAAAGCTCCAC
>PKXR01000001.1 GCA_003133485.1 Candidatus Dormiibacterota bacterium | reverse complement strand
CCTGGCCGATGGTCTTCACCACTCGGGTGCCTGGGATGTTCTCGGTGGTGGTGACGATCATGGTCGTGAAGTATAGGAGGCAAGGACGAGATCCGGAGGTGCGCTGTCCGTCAGCCTCCAAACGGTCAGGCCCTTGTCCCAGCGGCGGTGGAGCTTGTCGACAGTCTGTCACCCGGAAGTTAGCGCTCAACTCTTTGCGCTCGGCGGCATTCAGTCCGGTTGCCGTGAGGGCTGGCGGCAAGCGCGATGGAGTCGGGCCGGACGGCTCGCTCGTCGAGGCTAGAGATGAGATCGAGATGCCCTTGTGTCCAATTCTGGGGTGGTAATTCAGACCTGGCTTAAATTCTCCGGAGGCTCGACCGTCAAGAGGCGCCCTCCACTGAAGTCCGTCGAGAGCCTCTTCACTGAATCCCCACCAGGCAGCCNNCGCGGCAGGCGGGCGGAGCTGCGATCTCGGGGCCTAGTTTTCCCGGCCCAACATGCGCCGTGCCCAGGGCCGCAGTGGCACTCGGCGCAGCCTCAGCCGGATGATCCCCACGAAGACCACGGCCCAAGCCACCCCGCCGATGAAAGAGCTCCACAGGCCCAGGTCGAAATACTTGTCGAGGATCACCCCGACCACCACCATGGCCAGGAGCCCGGCCCCGATCGCGAAGAAGGCCAGAGCCGTCGGCACGTTCTGCTCCTTCGTCTTCATCACCCGCCCGTGATCTGAATGACGCCGCCCGCCACGCAGGTAACCACGATGGTGCCCACGCGGATCCAGCCGCCCACTTCTGCCGAGCCTAAAGCGATCATTCGCTGATCCTAGAAGCGCTGCCCCGCCAACGCAAGCTGGTGTCGGAGTCGAGTTGCGAATGAACAGCTGCTGTCAGACTAGATCGGGACGGGTGCCTTCGGCCCACTCCAGCCCAGATGAGGATGAAGGTTCTACCCCCCAGAACTGGCGTCGACAATCGCTTGTATCAGATCGCCAATGCGCCTAAGCTCAGCCGATGCTGTGTGAACGAGGGGAGTTCGCGAGTAGGTGCCAACGGGGCTAGTCGAAAATGAGACTTTCCCGGAAGGAACTGCGCGTCATCGAGGTGATAGTGGGCGTGGTAGCCGCTTGGGCTGCCTACTTGACGGCTTCCCTGTGCGACGACTTGGCGATCAACCACACAGGTGTCGCGATCTGGTTCGCCGTTCTCGAAGGTCTGCTCAGCGTTGGACTCTTGGTAGCGGCCTATGGGCTGCTGTTCAGAGGGACCAACTGGAGGCCGTGGAGGCGATATCGGATTCGCTGAGTCCCTAACCCACTAGGTTGGTGCGCCCTGCTTCCAACGCGAGATGCGTTCGAATGTAGCGCGTTGAGATCCCAGCCTTCAGAAGTTAGGACCCCCCTCCTCAATTATCCCCCTGTGTCCAATTCTGGGGTGGCACGAAAGACTTGTCTCGATCGTTAAGAGGCTCGTCACTAACTGAATGGGTACTGCGCGGCGGAAGTCCCAGCAGGTCAGGACGGGTGGGTGCCACCGGGAGGTTCTTCTGAGGGCGTGGTGGGACAAGAGTGGTGACGCGACTGAAGTATTCGCCGGATTGTCGCCACAAGGGCGAGTAGGACGAGCATAACAACGGCGACCAGTGGCCAGAGGAGGAACAGGAAGACCAAAAGTAGCCCAAGTGCAAATATTCCCCTCGCTCGACGGCTTAGCTTCATTCAGAATTACCTCCAGCTCCGCCCAAATGGGACGGGAGATAGATTCCAAGGGCTAGCCCGGTGAAATCCACCAGATGAGGAACAGGATGAGTAGGAGAAGACCTAGCGCAAACAATAGTCCCCGTGCTTGTCGGCTTAGCCTCATTCAAAACGACCTCCAACTCCACCCAAATGGGAGGGAGAGCGGAGCTTAAGCGCAAGCCAGGCGAGGCCGAGCGCGAACACCACCCCGAATACCAACATGCCAGAGATCGAGAAGGCAGAGTGCACGTAGGCCGGCCGATTGATGCAGCCGGTGGACCCGCACACTGCGCCGCTGCTGCCGCTCACGCCTACAGCAAAGCTCCCGAAATAGCCCTCCGCTGACGAATACGCGCTCAGGGCGAAGCCACAAACGCCGGCGCCCAGAAGGAAACTCGGCGCGCTGACATCCCTCGGACGCCAGAAGGCCAAAGCGCCGAGGATGAGGATCGCCACCATTGCGACAGGAATAATGAGAGGGGCTCCATCGAGAGCGGCGGTCCCAAGGATTGCCCCTACGATAGATGGGATCAGGATTCGCGGCCAGGACCACGTCAGCGAGCGGTAAGTTCTCGATGTGGCCCCAGGGCTCGTCCGGTCAGGGTGTGTCACGGGCGTGACTCCTTGCCGAGAAGGCCGTCAATTAGCGGGGACAGCCGCTCTGCAAGCTCAAAGAGTGAGTCCACTGGAGCGGCTCCAGAACCCGCCTTCGGCAACCCTCCCATCCCCGAGATCGTCTCCACTCCGAGATACGCGGCGATGGTCGCGAATGACAGATCTGGGATTGACACCACGCCTTCGAGCATGGTGCCATGAATGAAGCGACTTGACACCTCTTCGACGAGCTCCAGCCACGGCTCCATCCGGCGACGCAGGGCATCGCCCAACGCGGGATCGGATGAGGCTCCAGCGGCTAGCTCCTGGACGATCCGGACGTGCCCGCTTCGCACGTCCTCGTCATACAGCCGCCGGAGGCACGGCACAAGGTCTCGGATCAATCCCACGTCCGCTAGCGTTTGCTTGTAGCTGAGCAATCGGCGTTCGCTGCTTTCGTCCAGTGCCGCCAGAAGAAGGTCCCGAACGGTGCCGAAGTGGTAGAAGATAAGCGCCTGGTTGAAGTTGCCGGTGCGAGCGATAGCGCGGGCAGTAGCCCCGGCAAGCCCATCTGTAATGAGTGTGCGAAGTGCCGCTGCGACGATTTGATCCTGAGTCCTTGGGTGGCGCCCCGGCACGCCTAGATCTCGCGAAAGAGAGTCAGGGCGCGACGAGGTGGGTTGAGCAGGCGCTTTGAGCACTTGCTCAACATATTCTTAATCCCGCTGGTCGTCAACACCTTTTCGGCTAGTCGAGCTCGATGTGGCCTGACGAGGCCGACCGCCGTCGCCCACGCAACGACCGCTCCAGCCATAGCGCCGGGGCTAGGTATGGCACCCGGCGAGGTCAACCCTAGTTAGAGATTGGGTGAGTGCCGGTACTACGACGGTTACCTAACGGAACCGATGTAGCCGATGGCTACTTCTGCGACTCCTTGTAGTCAGCTAGAGTCCGCCGTTTGCGTTGGGTCACCAACTCCGCCCTCTTCTCCTTCAAAAAGGTTTCGCACGCCTTGCGCTGTTGCTCATTGCTGGCGAAGTAGTGTTTGAACGCTCGAAGCGCCTTGCTGGACTGAGCGCCAGTCTTTTCCCCGCGAAGGAACTGCAGAGCAACTCCAATGTCTTCCTCAGTCAACAAGGGAAGTCCGCCATCGGTGAGCCCCTCCTTCTTCTGTTTGGTGCGGAGTAGGGAGGCAGCTCTGACTGGACCAAAAGTGCGCTTCAGCTCTCCAAAGGTTGAGAAGCGAAAGTCGATGGCTTGGTCGTCTTCGAGCTCGGAGGCTTTACTAGACATCTTGTTGCTCCTCGTCGGCGCCTCCGCCACGGACTGGACAATGCGAGTAGTCCGAGGCTCTTCTCCATGCTTGAGAGCCTCGCTAAGTTGGAGTCGTGCCAAGGTTAATAATCTTGGATATCCTCTAAACTATGGCATAGGCACTATGAAAAAGTCAAGAGGTGGCTCTGTCTACCAACCTAGAATTGGACACAGGGGTCGAGATGGCGGAGGGAGAGGGATTC
>PKXR01000127.1:21073-24892 GCA_003133485.1 Candidatus Dormiibacterota bacterium | reverse complement strand
TTGCAGCGCAGCTCCGAGGCCGGGCCGGAATCCCCGAGGCCATACATGGCTGAACTGTCCCATTCGGAGCACCCCGTCCTAGTTGGAGTCGGGGGAGACAGTGGCTCCGGCAAGACCACTCTGACCGCAGCGTTCTATCGACTGGTCGAGAAGCGCTCGATCAGTTCCGTCTGCCTTGACGACTACCACTCCTTGGACCGACGCGAGCGCGGGCTGGTTGGCCTCACCGCCCTCAATCCCAGGGCCAACAACTTCGGACAAATGGAAGAGCACATCTGGGCCCTCAAGCGGGGCGAATCTGTGGTCAAGCCTATCTACGACCACAGCGACGGCACCATCAAGGGCCCCGACACTCTCACGCCGCGAGCGATTGTCGTCGCTCAGGGCCTCCATCCCTTCTTGGTGCCTGGAATCCGCCACGCCTTCGACCTCAAAGTTTGGCTCGACCCTGCGCCCGATTTACGCCTCCTTTGGAAGGTGCAGCGCGACATCGCCAGACGCGGCTACACCGAGCAGCAAGTTCTGGCCGAAATGGAAGCGCGTGAGCCGGACGCTGCAGCCTACATCGCTCCACAACGCCAGTACGCCGATCTGGTGGTGCACTTCTATAGGGGGGATCCTGCGTCGGAGATGAGCCACCTGAACGTTCGAATCACCCAGCGCCACACGTTGCCGCGACTCGCGTTCGACCAGGAACTGTACCGTTCCGAATGGGTCAAGCTCGAGCTCGACGTCGTCGACGAAGACGGGCAGCGCTCGGACCTGATCGAGATCGACGGCCGCATCTCCTCGGGGGACGCCCGGCTGCTCGAAGCGAATGTCAAAGATCACATGGACGGTGTCCACGGACCGCTGCACCGCGTGCAACCGAACATGCTGGGAACCTACGACGCGTCGCAGCGGCAGCGCCGCCACAGCGACCCACTCGCGCTTACCCAGCTGATCTTGGCGCACCGCATCCTCAGTGCGCGGAAGTCGGTATTGCTGCGAATGACCGCGCCCGACCACGAGGGGTTGGAGGGGGACCACCACCATCTGTGAGAGAGCAATGACCGAGGGAGGTCTGTCATGACGAAGACCGTCGACTCAACTGCGGAGCATGCTGCTGACGCGCGCTGGTCAGCAGGCGTGATCCCCTACCGGGAAATGGGCTACTGGCAGCCCGATTACGAGCCCAAGGACACCGACATCCTGTGCGCCTTCCGAATCACCCCCCAACCCGGAGTAGACGCTGAGGAAGCGGCAGCCGCAGTGGCTGGCGAGTCCTCGACCGCCACCTGGACGGTGGTCTGGACCGACCGGCTGACCAGCTATGAGGACTATCAAGCCAAGGCGTACCGGGTGGACGAGGTTCAAGGGACCCCAGGGCAGTACATCGCCTACATCGCCTACGACCTAGATCTGTTCGAGGAGGGCTCGATCGCCAACCTCACTTCTTCCATCATCGGCAACGTGTTCGGCTTCAAGGCACTGCGGGCCCTGCGCTTGGAGGACATGCGCATCCCCCTGCACTACGTAAAAACCTTTCAGGGTCCCGCCCATGGAATCGTGATGGAGCGAGAGTACCTGAACAAGTACGGACGCCCCCTTTTGGGAGCGACCATCAAGCCCAAGCTCGGACTATCGGCACGCAACTATGGAAGGGTCGTATACGAGGCGCTCAGCGGCGGCCTCGATTTCGTTAAGGACGATGAGAACACCAATAGCCAGCCGTTCATGCGCTGGCGTGACCGCTTTCTCTTCTGCATGGAGGGCGTGAATCGCGCCATGGCCAAGACCAGCGAGATCAAGGGTCACTACTGCAACGTGACCGCCGCCAGCATGGAGGAAATGTACGAGCGGGCCGAGTTCGCCAAAGAACTCGGCAGCGTCATTGTGATGGCCGATCTTACCTGTGGTTTCACCGCTCTGCAGTCGATGGCGCGCTGGGCCCGTCGCAACGGTGTCCTGCTCCACCTGCACCGAGCCGGCCACTCCACATACACGCGGCAGAAGAGCCATGGGGTGAGCTTCCGGGTACTGGCCAAGTGGTGCCGCCTGATTGGAGTCGACCACATTCATGCGGGAACCGTCGTGGGCAAGCTGGAGGGGGACCCGGGTAACGTCCGCGGCTACTACGACGTGCTCCGGCTGGACCACACCCCGGTCGATCCCGCGCGTGGTCTGTACTTCGAGCAGTCCTGGGCCTCGATGCCGGGAGTGATGCCGGTCGCCTCTGGTGGCATCCACGCTGGCCAGATGCACGAGTTGCTGCACTACTTGGGCGAGGACGTGGTACTTCAATTCGGGGGCGGGACCATCGGTCACCCGATGGGGATCGCCGCCGGTGCCACTGCCAATCGGGTGGCGGTGGAGGCAATGATCCAGGCCCGCAATGAGGGACGTGATTTCCTACATGAAGGACCGGAGATCCTGAGACGAGCGGCCCGGACCTGTGAGCCCTTGCGCCAAGCGCTGGAGATCTGGGGCGACGTCAGTTTCAACTACGAGTCCACCGACACTCCTGACGCTCAAGTCACTCCGAGCTACTGAGAGGAACCGTCATGCACTCAACTCAGGGGACATTCTCCTACCTGCCGGCGCTTACCGACGAGCAGATCGCATTGCAGGTGCGCTACTGCCTGGAACACGGTTGGGCGATTTCCATCGAGCACACCGACGACCCCCATCCCCGCAACATCTATTGGGAGCTCTGGCGCCTGCCCATCTTCGACGAACAGGAACCGGAGCCGGTGCTGAAAGAATTGAATCAGTGTCGGGCGGAGCACCCCCACGACTACGTCAAACTTTCGGCCCTGGACCGAAGCAAGGGGAGGCAAACGACAGCACTGAGCTTTCTGGTGCAGCGTCCGGAGCCAGAGCCGGGACTTCGTCTAGAGCGCCTCGACTTCCAGGATCGCCAACTTAAATACTCACTACATACGGTAAGTTCCAGTGACCATGGTAAGTCCGGACAGTAGCCCGGTCGATCCGCTCCCCGTCGACCCCGCAGTCTTCGAGGTGGTCGACCAACTCAATACTGAGCTGGTCGGATTGGAACCCGTCAAGACCAGGGTGCGCGAAATCGCCTCTCTTCTGGTGATCGACCGACTTCGACGAGAGCGCGGATTGCTCGCGGAGACACCCTCACTGCATATGTGTTTCACCGGGAGCCCCGGCACTGGCAAGACCACGGTGGCCGCTCGAATGGCCACCATCCTCAACAGGCTGGGTTACTGTCGCAAGGGGCAGCTGGTTACCGTTACGCGTGACGATTTGGTAGGTCAGTACATCGGGCACACCGCGCCGAAGACCAAGGAAGTGCTCAAACGGGCCATGGGCGGTGTGCTATTCATCGACGAGGCCTATTACTTGCACCGGCCCGAGAACGAGCGCGACTACGGTCAGGAGGCGATCGAGATCCTCCTCCAAGTGATGGAAGGCAGCCGGGACGACCTGGTCGTGATTCTGGCCGGCTACCGGGACCGAATGGAAACCTTCTTCGGTAGCAATCCCGGGATGAAGTCCCGCATCGCCCATCATCTGGATTTCCCGGACTTCGATCTAGAGCAACTGCTGCTGATCACCGAGTTGATGTTGAGCCGGATCATGTACCAATTCAGCGCGTCTGCGGGTGAGGTCTTCGCCGCCTACCTCACCAAGAGAATGGCCCGCCCTCAATTCGCGAATGCCCGCAGCGTGCGCAACGCCCTGGACCGGATCCGACTGCGCCAGGCCAATCGGCTAGTGCGGCTGGGTCGGCCGCTCACGGAGATCGAGCTGCGCACCATCGAGCCCGAGGACATCCTGCAAAGCCGGGTCTTTGCCGCGGAGGACGAG
>PKXR01000127.1:0-21003 GCA_003133485.1 Candidatus Dormiibacterota bacterium | reverse complement strand
GGGGAGGAACTCGCGGCCGTCTTGGAAGTCCCGACGCCGGAGTTCTTGGCGGTGCTGGACGCCAGCTACACAGAACGAGCAAATGGGTCGCTCGGGCTGCCCCGGGAGATGCTGGAAAGGCTCTGTGCTCGGACCGGGATCAAGCCCTCTGCCGCTGCTCTGGATCGCGGCGCCGAGCTCCGCCTGCAGCAGTTTCGAGAAGTCCTGACCACCCCTGTACCCGGGGTCCCCCAGCTGTTATGCGAGCTGCACGAACAGGGGATCCGCCTTGGCCTCATCAGTGACTGCTCCGCCGAGACGCCGTTCGTCTGGCCGGAACTGCAGTGGGCGCGCCCGATCGAAGCCACTCTCTTCTCCTGGGTGGAGCGGATGCGCAAGCCCGACCAACGGCTCTACCTCCGGGCGGCTCGTCTCCTGGACCTTGACCCCAAGGACTGCCTTTATGTCGGCGACGGCGGCAGCTACGAGCTGAGCGGCGCCGAGGTAGCGGGGATGCGGACCGTGCGCCTGCGCTACCTTCGATTCGACGGAGAGGTCTCACTCCAGTACGATCCCGACCCCGGGTGGCGTGGGACGGAGATTAGCGACCTCAACGAGATCTGGGGGCTCCTGCCCGCCTAACCCGAACCGGCCCGCCGCCCCCGGTCGCCATGCTCGACTGAGGGCTGAACAGATCTGGAAAGGCGGGACGGCACGCCCGTCGCTCCAGCCGAGTCAAGTCGAGGGCTGGTGACCCTGATCCCGGGGGATGGAATCGGACCCGAGGTGGTGACGGCGACCCAGGCGGTCATGGACGCCTCGGGCGCTCGCATCGAGCGGACCGCCCGTGTTCGATGGAGAGCGCGGCTCCACCAAGGCACAGGGCGAGGACAGGCCCTAATCCTGCCGAGCGGGGCTGCGTCTAGCTGACCGCCGCCAGCACCGCCGCGGCGTGGCCCGCGGGTTTGAGACTCTCCCAGACTCTCTCGACTCTCCCGTCGGCATCGACCAAGAAGGTAGCTCGAACCACGCTCCCGGAGGGTCGGTCGGGACTTGGCCTCCAGACTCCGAAGAGCTCCGCGACACGGTGGTCCAGATCGGCCAGGAGGGGAAGCTCGGGAGCGCCGCAGGCCTCGGCGAACTTGGCCTTGGCCTCGACGTCACCCACGGAGCATCCGAAGACCTGCACCTTCCGGTCCGAGAACCCCGGCAGCGCCCGGCCGAACTCCCCAGTCTCGATGGTGCAGCCCGGAGTGTTGTCCCTGGGATAGAAGTAGAGAACCCAGCGCTGACCACGCAATTCGGCGGAGTCGGCGATCTGGCCAGTTCCCGCCTGGAGGGCGAAGTCGGGCACTTGGTCACCTGGCTGCAACATCACCGCTTCCTCGTCTGGATTGGGATACGGGCAGACGCTATCGCGCCGGATCAGGTCAGCCGGAGAGCAGCTGCCTTGCCTGCAGGGCGACGCTCAGCACAACCCTGGCCTCCGCGTCGTCGAGAGAGGCGCCTAAAAGGTCCTCGATCCGCTGCACCCGGTAGGCCAAGGTGTTGATGTGAACGTGCAGCTGGCGACCCGCCGCGCGCTGGTTCCAACGCTGGGCCACCAATGCCTCAAGGGTGGGCAGCAGGGGGGTGCGGTGGCGCTGGGCGTAGGCCAAGATCGGACCGAGCGTCTCATCGACGAATCGGCGGAGGACTTCGGGGTCTCTGACCTCCAACAGCAGGCGAAGCGCCCCCAGGGATCGATAGGAGGTGACCCGCCCGGCCCCGCCGGCACGGCGCGAGAGGCGCAGCGCTTGGCGCGCTTCTTCATGGGCCCGGGCCAGCTCCGAGGCCGAGGCTGCCAGATTGCCCATCCCGACCGAGAAACAGAGCCGTCGGCCCAAGCCCTGGGCCAGCGTGAGGATGGCCCTGGAGAACTCCTCCAGCCCAGCTGGCGAACGCTCAGACGCTCCGTTCTTGGGGGCCGGGCCGCGCGCCGGCACTAGGAGCACCGAGTAGGTGGCCCGGGCCACCACCAGAGAGCCGGGGAACCGGCGCTGGGTCAGCTCGTTCAGATCACGCTGCAACCGCTCCTGGAGGGGTTGGGTTTGAAACTTGCCGAGGGTGCGTTCATCGTCTGGCTCTAGGACCAGCACCCAGGCCTGGTCGGGAATCCGGTAACCAAGCCGCTCCGACCGGACGGCCAGGCGGGCGATATCCTCTGGGCTCTGTCCAGGGGTGAGCAGCCCCTCCAGCAGATCGCCGCGCAGCCGCCGCTCCACCTCGGCAGCTGCCCTCTCTTTGAGCAGTTCCAGCGCCACCACGGTGGCCCCGTGCTCTAGAGCCCGACGCTTGCTCCCGCCGGCGGTGGCCACTGTGCCCTCGACCGCCAATACCGCCACTAGCTCTTCGCNNATGGGTGGAATCACGAGCCGGCGCGCCGCGAGGCCAGGCCCGGCCCCATGCTCCAGGTGGAAGCCAAGTGGATCGTAGAGTCCGACCTCACCCCCGGCGAGGGCGGCGATGGCGTCGAGGATCTTGGGCAGTCCGGCTCCGGAAAGCGCCAACCCGGTGAACCGTTCGTGCACGGTCTGAGAGAGCTGGATCTCGACCAGCTGCAGCTCCAGCCGGTGGTGCAGCTCGCTGCGCTCCAGAACACCTGCCAACGCGCCCGCGATGGCGGACAGGACGGCCAGCTCGTCGGGACGGAACTCCCGGCGCGCGACCGTCTGGACATTGAGTGCCCCGACCAAGCGTGGACCGGCCAAGATGGGGACCGAAAGCATCGAGGTGAAGCGCTCCTCATCAAGCCCCTCGATCCACTCGAAGCGCGGATCGGTGGTCACGTCGACGACGGAAAGCGGTTCGCGCGAAGCCGCCACCGTACCTGTGATCCCCTTGCCAGGAGCGAGAGCCGCCTTGCCCACGGCCGCCTGGTTTAGCCCGTTAGTGGCTGTCAAGACCAATCGTTCGCGAGCCTGGTCGTAAAGGTACAGAGAGCAGACGTCGGCCTCCAGGACACCAGTGGTCTCCCGAAGCACCAGGGAGAGCAGCTCATCGCGCTCCATCGTGGAGGCCGCTTCCTCAGCCAACTTCTGCAGATAGAGGAGTTCTTTGAGCTCCCGTTCGCGCTCCGCCCCCGACCGGGCGGAAGTGGGCACCTCAGCCGCCTCCCACTGCCTCTGCGCCAGAGCCAGGCCGGTGGAGATCGCCGGACCGACCACCTCGCTTTGCGAGAAGCCCGATCGGGCCAATTTCCGCCCATGGGTCCAGGCTCTTCACCATGTCGATCACGGTCAGGGCAGCGACGCTGACAGCGGTCAGCGCCTCCATCTCGACCCCGGTCGTGCCGTGGCATCGGACAGTTGCGCGGAGCAGAACTCGATCGGGTTCAGTGGCCAGCTCAGCCTCGACCGCCACATGGGTCAGAGTGAGCGGATGGCAGAGGGGGATCAGCGTCGGCGTGTGCTTCGAGCCCATGATTCCCGCTAGCCTGGCCACCTCAAGAACGTCCCCCTTGGTGACGGTCCGGTCGGAAATGGCCGCCCAGGCCGCGCGGTTCAGCCGCACCTCACCCTGGGCAGTCCCCTCGCGATCGGTACTGGGTCGGTCGCCGACGTCCACCATCCGCGCCTTCCCCCGCGCGTCCAGATGACTGAGCCCGGGTGCACCCTCTTCGGTCATGAGCTCGCCGCGCAGGCGTTGACCCCCTTGGCCACAGTCACCCCGTCGAAGCTCACTCCCACGATCAGATCATTGGGACGAGCGGCCTCGCAGGAGAAGGTCAGACTTTTGCCGATTTCGATCAGTCCGAGAGAAAGGGAGGGGTGAAACCCCCGAGCGAGGGCCTGGGGAATCAACGAAGGAAGGCCCATCTGGCCGATTGAAAGACCGGAGAACTTGAGATCAACGGTGGACGTACCCAGTCCACCGAATTCGACGGGACCGCTGATCACCAAAGGGCGATTGAGGATGCTGGTCTGGCCACTCACCACCACCTGCCCCTGGAGCACGTGAACTTCCAGTTTGGAGAGGCCGTCGTAACTGCTCAGGGTGTCTGAGAGCAGGCCCGTCGCCTCAGCATCGGTCAAGTGCACCAGCGCCACCGGTTGGCCGTCTGCGAGAGCGGAGGCGACCGCCTGCGCCGCGCTCAACTGCAGGGCCGAGGGGGATGCCGCGCTCACCGGGGGATAGTCGGGAGGGGTGGTCCAGAGGTGGACTGCATACAACAGCAGACCCACGACCACCACCACCGGGATGAGGCACCCCAGGCAGTTCAGGGTGCAGCCCCGCCGGATGGCCCCTAGCAACTCAGCTGACCGGCGCCTGGACCGATTGCCAGGCGGCGAAGGCCCGCCGGTGGGAGGAGAACACCAGCTGGGGGATGTGCTGGGGATCGAAGCAGCCCAGCTCGGGCGCCTCCGGCGTGGGGGTGGGCTGGCCCGCGGTCAGCCGGCCCCGGTAGGCCAGAACCACCAGTCCCCCCTCCTCGGTGACCACGTGGAAGACCCCGGCGAGCTCGTCGACTTGGGCTTCGCAGCCGGTTTCCTCGAGACACTCACGGGCCGCTCCCCAGGCCGGGTCCTCCTCGTCGTCGACGTAGCCGCCGGGAAACGCCCAGCCCCCCAGCCCGGGTGAGATGCCGCGGCGGATGACCAGGAGTCGGCCCTCGAGGTCGCTGGCCAGCAAAGCGGTCGCCACCTTGGGACCCTTCCAAGCCACGAATTCGCAATTGGGACAGGCCGGAAGGTCACGGCCCTCGATCAGGCGCAGGCTCAGAGCCGAGCCGCAGCTGGGACAAAAGCGGTACACAGCTTTCATCGTTGCCGCCTGCGCCCGGTCATCGCTGCAACCTCCTCCCGATCAGGTCCCGCCGATGGCTCGTNNGGGCCCCGCCGATGGCTCGTCGGCTGAGCGCGTGGAGCGGCGGAGACGGCTTCCGGGGCCATCCGATAATACTTGGCTAGTTGCTGAACTCCGACTCGGCTACCGGTCGGTGAGCTGGCGCAAGTGGTCACGGTTCCAATCCAAAGGAGCCTCCAGCGACCTCGTGCCTCTCGAGATCGCCCTCCCCCCGAAGCGGCCGCGGAGACCATCCAGCGCAACGTCCAAACGCTCGCCGCGGTCGCTGGCCCGCTCGAACAGGCTCATCTGCCGGGCCTCGCTCAGCCCTTCGGCACCCACCCCCAACAACCTCACCGACTGACCCTCGCGCCAGTTCTCGACGAAGAGCTCGAGTGCGCCCACGTGCAGCTCCTGGTCGGCGTAGGTCGGCTCCGGGAGCTGCCGGCGCCTAGTGACCGTTTCGAAGTTCGCGAAGCGAATTTTGATCGCTACCACCTGGGCGATCAAGGAGGAATCGCGGAGTCGTTGCCCCACCCCGGCAGAGAGCGTGGCAATCCGGGCCTCCATCTCCACCCGCGAGTTCAGGTCCGCGGCGTACGTCTCCTCGCGACTGATCGACTTGGGGATGCCGGGAACCGTGACCTCGGTCGGGTCAACCCCACAGGCCCGGAGCTGCAGCGCCCCGGCATTCGGTCCTAGCGTCTCCTGGAGCAGGGCGGTCGGTGCAGCGGCCAACTTGCCCAGAGTGTCGATGCCTAGGAGGTGCAGTTTGGCGGTCGTCTTTGGACCGGCGCCCGGAAGACGCTCTACGGCCAGCGGCGCGAAGAAGTCGGCTTCTTCTCCCGGGGGCACGACCACCCTCCCCCTGGGTTTGCGCAGGTCCGACGCCACCTTCGCGACGATCTTGGTGGTGGCCACCCCCACCGAGCAGGGCAGTCCCAGTTCGGAGTCCAGCCGGGCGCAGATCGCGTGGGCCGCCGACTCTCCGTCCCCGATCAAGGACTCGGTGCCGGTCAGGTCGAGGTACGCCTCGTCCAGTGATCCCGGTTCGACCAGTGGGGTGAAGTCGGCAAAGATCGAGAAGACATGCTGGGAAATCCTGGCGTACTCGGCGATGTCGACCGGCAGCACGATGAGATCGGGGCACAGGCCCAGGGCCTGGGCCAGCGGCAAGGCCGAGCGAACCCCGAAGCGCCGCGCCTCGTAGGAGGCCGCCGCGACCACTCCTCGCCCGGGATCCCTCCGCTCCCCTGGGTGCGATTCGTGGCCGCCCCCGACCACCACCGGCTTGCCGGCCAGCTCCGGCCGACGGAGGAGCTCGCAGGAGACGAAGAAGGCATCTAGGTCCACGTGCAGGATCGTTCGCGTCTTCGCCATCCGATCAGGCCCCGTGGGGTCAGGCCTCCCGGGAAAACGTCCGCGCGGCCAATGACCCTACGGGTTCCATCTGTGCGGTGACCCACTCCCGCTCCTCGCGCCGCAGAGCGTCCAGCTCCGCCAAAGTCTCAGCGAGGATGGTCGTACGAGGGACTGTCCGGGGCTCGCCGATACGCCGCTTGAACTCGGCTCCCTCGGCCTTCAGGCTGCGGGGCGAGATCGTGACCCGGAGGGGAATCCCCCGCAGATCGGCGTCGGCGAACTTGACCCCGGGGCTGGCGTCCCGATCGTCGTAGAGGACCTCGATCCCGACCTTCAGCATTTCCTTGTAGGTGGCTTCGGCCAGCTGCGTGACCGGTTCGTCTTGGCCGACCGAGATGAGAGCCACCTCGTACGGTGCCAGCCCGATCGGCAGGGTTAGCCCACGGTCGTCGTGGTGCTCCTCTGCAACGCAGGCCAGTAGCCGACCTAACCCGATCCCGTAGGAGCCCATAACCACCGGAATCTGCTGGCCGGCTTCGTCGTTGTAGATGGCCCCGAGGGTCACGCTGTATTGGGTGCCGAGTTGAAAGATGTTGCCGTACTCGATGCCCCGTCGAATCCGCAGTGGCGCTCCGCAGTTGCCGCAGGCGTCCCCGGCCGCCGCCGCCGCCAAGCTGACTACTGAATCCACCCGGCAGTCGCGGGCGAGGTTGAAGTTGCGCAGGTGCCAGCCCTCGCGATTGGCGCCGGTCACCAGGTTGCGCCGGCGGGTGATCGCTTCATCGGCCACCACGAGCGCGGCCTCCGCCGAGAGACCCCGGGGCGACATGTACCCGGGCACCCCCCCCGCTCGCTCAACTTCCTCCGAGGTGGCGGGCCGGAGGTCGACGGCGCCCGTGGCGTTGCGCAACTGGGTCAGATTGACCTCCGCTGGACCCGGCACCAGGGCCAGCACCAGACGGGGGGGCTGACCCCGCTGAAGCTCCGCCATGAAGGCGACCGACTTGGCGACCCGGGAGGGATCCACCTTGAGGAACGCCGAGATCTCAGCCACCGTCGCGGCTCCGGGCGTCTCAACCTCCTCGAGCGCGCGTTCGGCCTCGATCTCAGGCTCGGCGAACGCGGTCTCCGCCACCTCCAGGTTCGCGGCGTAGCCGCAACTGTCACAGAACACCAGGGTGTCCTCACCGACATCGGTCAGGTACATGAACTCGTGGGCTAGATGTCCACCGTGCACCCCGACGTCGCTGAGCACCGCCACTACCGGAACCCCTGCCCTGGCGGCGATCTTGAAGTAGGCGTGAAAGTGGGCAATGTAGGCGCGCTCCAGCCCAGCCTGGTCGCGGTCTAGGGAATAGGAGTCCTTCATGGTGAACTCCCTGGTGCGCAGCAGCCCGCCCCGAGCCCGGGGTTCATCTCGGAACTTGGTCTGAATGTGGTAAACGATCCTGGGTAGGTCCCGGTACGAGCTCACGTTGGAGGCGGTCAGGTCGGCAACCACCTCTTCATGGGACAGGGCCAGCGCCATGTCCCGGCCCCGCCGGTCCTGGAAGCGGAGCAGGACCTGGTCGATGTGGTCCCAACGTCCGCTCCGCTGCCACAGCTCCGCAGGTTGGACCACCGGCATGGAGAGCTCCTGACCGCCGAGGGCGTTCATCTCCTCTCGGAGGATTCGGCGAATCTTTTGCTCTGTGCGCCACCCCATGGGCAGGTAGCTGAAGATCCCAGTCGCCAGCTGCTGGACGAAGCCCGCCCGCAGCAGTAGCCGGTGGGAGTCAAGCTCCTCAGTGGGGGCGCTGCGCCGGGTGGTGCCGAATAAGGCGCTAACACGCATCGGGCCAGTGTACGAAGTGCCCAGACCGCCTCCGAGAGGGCCGTGAACTGAGTCCCGGCTCAGTCGAGCATGGTCAGCAGGTCTCCCCACCGGGAGAGCTGCTCCGCGCCTTCCTTGGGCGCCTTCACCCCCGGTGCCAGGATCGCCCTCATCCCGGCGGCCGTGGCGCCCTCGATGTCGGCCTCCCACTCGTCGCCCAGATACCACACCGATCGGGCGGGCAGACCGAGCCGCTTCAGGATTTCCGCGAAGACTCTCGGGTCCGGCTTGCGCCAGCCGATCTCGCTGGAGAAGAGAACTGCGTCGAAGTACCGGCTCAGCCGCAAGCGCTCCAGCTGCTCGTACATCAGTGGGGGCGGGAACGGAGCATTGGAACAGAGTGCGAGGCGCATTCCTCGCTCCTTCAGATCGCCCAGGACCGAACGGGCCGGTTCGATCGGCGCCACCCCCTCCCACCAGGCCCGCTGCAGCGTCGCCCCAACTTGGCTGCTGACCTCCTCGCTGGGCCAAGTACCCAGCAACTGGTGCATGGCCTCCCGGTGGACCAGATCGAAATCGACCTCCCGCCACTGGTTGGCTCGCTGCCCCTCGTCGATCAGGCGATCGACCAACTGATCAAGGGCCAAGGCAAAGTCCCCCGGAGTCCCTCGCCAGCCACTTGCAGCCAGGGGCAGCTCTCCCGCCAGGCTCGCCCCCGCGGCCGCGAGAGCCGCGTCCGGTCTGGTGAAGTCGACCAGAGTGCGCCCGTAGTCAAAGCAGATACCGGTCGGGCGATCCGGGGAGATCACCCGGCTGGGCCAGCCTCGGGAGGAAGTCGGCCTCCTCTTGCCCGACGCCGCCGGCGGCGCCTCCTCGCAGCCCCGGGACCTGGCTCGGCCGAGGCGGTTGGCGAGGGCGCTCCGGCGCCGGGTCGGCGACCCTGGCTTCGCGAGGCAGGCGGCTGGGCAGCGGGCGCTCCGGCCGATCGGTGACGACGACGACGACGGCTCGGGGCGGAACTCGGCCTGGCCGAACTGAACCTGGCCAGCAGTTTTTCCTGGTGCTGAGGATCCCAGTTTCCGCTCCCGATCTCGCCATACGCCGCCACCCGGGCGTCGAACTCGGCCATGAATTCCTGGAGAGGACGCTTCTCCTTGACCGCATTGGTTATCCGCTTCTCCGCCCAAGGCTGATAGCGAGGAGATTCGGGGTTGAGGAACTCAGGGGGCGGGACTCCGTCCGGCCCCTGGTCTTCAGGCCCGGCAAGTGGTGCCTCGTCAGATGGGTCCACCGGGCGAGTATAGGTCTGGGCCGCAGAGCTTCAGATGGTCACTGCCTCGGCCGACTCCTCGGGGTCGGGCTTGCCCGGAGCTTCCCGCTTCTGGTTCAACCGCAACGTGAGGGACCCGTTAGTGATGATCGCGGTTCGGGGTGCCCGCCGGGCCACCTGGGTGTCGTGGGTGACCACCACCAGGGTAATTCCTCGCTCCTTCCAGAACCGCTCCATAAGGCCCACGATCTCCCCTCTCGTGACCTCGTCGAGGTTGCCAGTTGGCTCGTCGGCGAGGATCACCTTGGGCTCCTTGACCAAGGCCCGGGCGATCGCGACTCGCTGCTGCTCGCCGCCGGAGAGCTCCGACGGGAAGTGGGACGCCCGGGCGGCAAGTCCGACTTCGGCCAGAGCCGCCAGCGAGCGAGCTCGCCGGGAGGCGGTCGGAATGTGGAGCGGCACCAACGCGGCTTCCACGTTTTCGGCGGCGGTCAAGGTCGGCATCAGGTTGTAGTTCTGGAAAACGAATCCGAAGTTCTGAGCACGCACGTCCACCAGTTGCGACTCGCCCAGAGCGCCCAGGTCACGGCCGTCGAAGACCACACTCCCGGAGGTCGGCTTCTCCAGCCCACCGAGCAGCAGGAGCAGGGTGGTCTTTCCGTGGCCGGTGGGGCCCTGGACGGTCCGGTACTCCCCGTCCTGAACTACCAGGTTCACGTCCTTCAGGGCGGTGACCTTGCCCCGGGCTTTGGGATAGATCCGGGAAATTTTCTTCAGTTCATACATTGGTTGTCTCCCGAGGCTACTCGCGAAGAGCCTGGGCTAGTGCGTTCGATTTCAACTCCATTGACTTACTCGACCCGCCGCAGCGCTTCGGCTGGCCGCAGGCGGGCGGCACGCCACCCACCCATGATCCCGGCGATGAGGCCGCCGGCTATCGCCAGTGCGACCGCCAGGCCGAAGACTTCCAGGCTGAGGGGTGCGGTCAGATGCAGGGGGATGGAATGGCTGGGGGGAGCGAAGTTGTGGGTGAAGGCATTACGGGCGGACGATCCGGACCCGCGGCCGAATGCGCCGCCGAGGCCGCCAGTCGAGCCAGTCCCCAACCCGGTCGCCCCAACGGTCGCGGTCAGGGTGTGGGCGATCTTGGTCACGAGGAAGGCGCCCAGGACTCCCAGCCCGATCCCCAGGGCACCTCCGACCAGCCCCTGGGCGACTGACTCCCCGAGCACCTGGCCGACAATCCGGCGGCTGTGCCAGCCCATCGCCTTGAGGGTGCCGAACTCGCGCACCCGACGGTTTACTGACGCGGTGGTCAGCAGCGCTGCCAGGACAAAGGCGGCGACCAGAACTAGTACCGCCAGCCAGACCCCCAGGGAGTCGGCCAGGGTGGCGGCCGTGCTCAGCGAGCCGGTGACTTGGTTGGCGAGATCCTGGGCGGTCGTGACCGTAGCCTTAGGCTGCAGGTGCTGGATCTCAGTCTGGACTTCCGAAATGTCCGAAGCGCTCGCGGCTGTGACATAGATCGTATTCACCTTGCCGGCATCGCTGGCCAGCTTCTGAGCCTGGCTCAGCGGCAGGTAGATGTCCTCCGAGGAAGCGGTCGCGGAGAGTGACACCACTCCCAATACCGTGAATTTGGTGCCAGCGACCGTGACCGTGGAGCCAGCCTTGAGCGACTGCTGCTTGGCGTAGCTGCTGTCAACCAAGGCCAGCAGCTGGTCGCTGGCCGATGAGGTGTTCTGCACCCGCTTGAACCACTCGGACACCACCTTGGTGCCTGAAGTGAGATTGGAGGCGCTCAATGGGCCTAATCCGGGGTCTTCGGCGTTGACACCGGCAACTGTGAAGGTCGAGACGCTGAAGGGAGTTGAAGAACTGGAGCCCGAGCTCGCGCCGGAACCGGGCGCTCCGCCACCAGGAGTGAAGGTTCCACTGATGTGGACCGAACTCAGGTTGAGGGTCCCGGTGGCGCCAGCGACTCCCTTCAGCTTGGAGATGGAGGCGACACTCGAGTCATCGATCGTGGTCAGCCCTGGGGCTGAACTGAGGCGATCTCGGCTGAAGGGTGTAGACGGCGCGGTGCCGGTCGGCGGACGGCCCCCAAAGTGGAATCCTCCGCCGCTCCCCGGGGTGGCTGCCTTGGTAACCGTTATGTCGGTCCCCACACCGTAAAGAGAGTGGAGCACCTGGCCCTGCGCAGCCTTCACCCCGGCGGCGGCGGCCGTGACGGTGATCACTAGCCCCACGCCCAATGCCAGCCCGATCGCCACGACGGACGCCGAACGGGCCCGACGATGGAGTTCGCGCCCTAGGTAACGGAAGTACACAGATGCTCCTGGTGCCGACGCTGACAACTTCTCCGAGACCCGAATTACAGTCGACCCGACTGAGAGTGACCTCGGGATCGGCTGGGAGTTGGCTGAGGCGCCCATCCTCGTCCGGTTAGGGCACTACCTTTTGCCGGAACGTCCGCCGACGGACAGGCAATAAAGCAGGCGAGGTTAGTTCGTGGACAAGCTCCTAGCGGAAGGATTCTGGCAGATCGACACTCTCTTGGGTGGCTGGGAGGAGGTCAACTCGGTCTTCCTGATCGAGGCCGACCAGCCCTGCCTGGTCGAGACCGGCCCGCATCGAGATTTCGAACAGGTGCTGGCGGGGCTCGGCCGTCACGGACTCGGACCAGACGACCTGGCCTGGGTGATCCTCACTCACATCCACCTCGATCACGCGGGTGCGGTGGGGGAGATCGCCCAGCGGTTCCCGAAGGCCAAGGTGATCTGCCATCCCAAGGGGCTGCGCCATCTCGCCGACCCCGCGCGGTTGATGGCCGCCTCGGCTCAGGTGTACGGCGCCAAGCTCGATTCGCTCTACGGGCAGATGACGCCGGTCGACCCCGATCAGCTCGTGGCCGCCGAAGATGGCGGCACGATCGACCTCGGCCGGGGAAAGGAGATGGTCTTGGTCTTTTCTCCCGGCCACGCCAAGCATCACATCGGGGTGTTGGAGACCGATTCCGGGGTGCTGCTGGTGGGCGACGCGGTGGGGGTCAAGCTACCGGGCGGCGGACCCCTCCGCCCGGCGACTCCGCCTGATGATTTCGACTTGGAGCTGGCCATCGGTTCCCTGCACAAATTCCTGGAGCTGCGGCCGCAGCAATTGATCCTGACCCACTACGGCTCCGCGGGCGACCCGGAAGTGGTGCTGCACGACGCGGAAGACCAGCTCCGAACTTGGGCCACGATCGCCCAGGACGCTTACCAGGAGAGACCCGAGCTCGATCACCTCGAACAGGCGCTGCGGGAGCGGCTAGGCCCGCAGGTCGGAGTAGAGCCCGACCGGCGGGAGGCCGCGGACACCCTAACCGGCCTTCGCTCCAACGCCGCAGGACTATTCGGGTGGCTGGAGCGGCAGGCGCGATCTCGGCTAGAAGGGGCCTGAACTGGCTTCCAGGAGAGCGCGCTCCGGACCTCAAGCTGGCCTCGAATCAGGACCAGATGTGCGTTGGAGGTTGCGGGCGGTCGAGTTGGTGAATACAATGCGGCTGATCGCCCTGCTTCCGAGTTCGGGCTCTACTTCCAGCGGAGGGGTACCAAGATGGCCGTTACCGGCTTTTGCATGAAGTGCAAGACGGCGCGGGAGATTTCCAACCCCCAGCCAACGCAACTGAAGAACGGCAAGCCGGCAACCACCGGTACCTGCCCAGTCTGCGGAACGAAGATCTTCAAGATCGGGAAGGCGGCCTGAGGGCCTTCTCACTCGGCCCGGGCCTCGCCGCGGCGAGGGCCCGGGGCTGGTGAGACCGGAAGACGATCTCGCCACCGCCCTTCGGGGCCGCGAGCGGAGTTTGGTTGAGACGCTTACCCGTTGGGTGGCTATCCCGTCGATCAGCACCGTTCCCGAGCACGCCACTGATGTTCGTCGCTCCGCCGAGTTCCTATGCCAGGTGGCGCTTGATGCTGGCTTCACCGTGGCCGAAGTCTGGGAAACGTCAGGTCACCCGGCCGTGTTCGCCGAGCGGATCGAGGATCCCTCCTTGCCCACCGTGCTGGTCTACGGCCACCACGACGTCCAACCGGTCGATCCGGTCGATGAGTGGGAGAAGGCGCCCTTTGAGGCGCTGGAGCGTAATGGGCTCCTTCTAGGGCGAGGCACTGCCGATGACAAAGGTCATCTGGTCATGCACCTGGAAGCTCTCCGGGGCTACCTGCAGGCCCGAGGACGTCTTCCGATCAACCTCAAGCTCATCGCCGAGGGGGAGGAGGAAGACGGGTCAAAGCATTTCGCCGAGCTTCTCGATGCACATCTTGATCGACTGCAAGCGGACGTCGGAGTGATCTCAGATACGGGGATGTTGGCCGAGGACCAGCCAGCCCTCACCGTGGGGCTGCGGGGAATCGCGTATTGGGACGTCAGGGTGGAAGCAGCGTCAACTGACCTTCACTCGGGCGTATACGGCGGGGCCGTGCTCAATCCCATCACCGTCCTCGCCGAGATGATCAGCAAGCTTCACGATGGAAACGGGCGGATTGCCGTACCCGGCTATTACGACGACGTCCGGGACGTGAGCGAGGCCGAGCGGGCGGGAATCGTGGCGCTACCCTTCGACGACCAAGCTTTCGCCGCGGACGTCAGTGCAGTCCTCGCGGGAGAGGCCGGATTCACCACCGCCGAGCGCAAGTCCATCCGCCCGACCATGGAACTCTGCGGGATCTGGGGCGGTTACCAGGGCGAGGGCTCAAAGACGGTGATCCCAGCCCGGGCTGCTGCCAAGATCTCCTCTCGGCTGGTGCCAGACCAGCAGCCTGAGCGAGCGAGCCACCTAGTGGAGACCTACCTACGCCAGATTGCACCGGCCGGGGTCCGGATTGAATTCGAGATGATCTCCTCTGGCCGCTGGGTGCTAACCCCGTCAAACCACCCGGCGGTGGCCGCCGCCGCCGAGATTGTGGCGAAGGTCTGGGGTCATGAGACCCACTTAATTCGGGAAGGTGGCAGCATTCCCCCGGTTGTCGCCATTTCCGAGCAACTCGAAATTCCCTGCGTACTTTTAGGGGTGGCACTGCCCGGCGACCGGTTCCACGCGCCCAACGAGCGCGTGACGCTCAACCAGCTCTTTCTGGGGATGCAGGCGGTGGGACGACTTTGGGAACGCTACGGCGAATTAGGTAAAGCTGGCCTCAGCGCGCCGCCGGAGACAGCAGCTCCGGCATATCCAGCGTGAAGTCCGAGGCGGTGCGCTCGGTGAACAGCACGATCTGATCACCGGCTTCGAGCGGCGTCTCGGGGGGGATCTCGCGGCCGCTACGCACGATAAGGAGCAGCCGCTCCGCTGCCAGAGCAGTGATCTCACGCGCGTGCCGCCCAACCGCCTGACCCTTCGGCACCGTCACGCGCACCAGCGACGCCTCGCTCCCACTGATCGGAATCTGCAGCACGTCACCGTGGGTGGCGAGACCGCTCTCAATCACCCCCAGGATCAACTCGGTCGCGGACACCGCGACGTCCACTCCGAGCTGATGGAATAGCTGGACGTTTCGGGGGTTGTTCACTCGGGCTATCGTCCTGGGCACTGTGAACTGGCGCTTGGCCAGCTGGCAGGCGACGAGGTTGTCTTCATCGTCCCCGGTCACCGCCGCCACCACGTCGGCTCGCTCGATGCCGCTTGTGGCGAGGAAGGCCATCTCGTCTCCGTCGCCGACCAGGCAGGCGCAGCTGCCCAGCTGGGCCGCGACGAAGGCGGCCCGCACCGGGTTCTTCTCGATCAAAGCCACCTCATATCCGCCCTCTAGGAGGTGGCGGCTCAGATAGAAGCCGACCTTGCCGGCCCCGATCACGATGATGTAACCGGGTCTCTCAGGCACCCCCGGACGCCCCCGAAGCGGCCACCGCGTGGCGAGCCCGATCCGCCTCGTCCGGACCGCCCTCGAAGAAGGTGCGGGCGATCGCCGCACCAACAACCGTGGGACAGAAGGTGTAGAGCCCCATTTCCCGATACACGCGCTCACGGATCGGATCGTAGATCCGAGTCATGACACGAGGGATCTTGAAGATCTCCTTGGCGACCTGGGCCGACATGATGTTGCGATTGTCCCCGTTGGTGACCGAGATGAAGCAGTCCGCCTTCGCGGCACCGGCCTGCTCCAGGATCTCTTGATCGATGCCATTTCCCAGCACGGCCTGCCCAGGGAAGTCCTCGCCGAGCCGGTCAAAGGCCCGCCGGGAAATGTCGACGACGCTGACCTGGTGACCTTCGCGGGCCAGGTCTCGGGCCAGCGTAGAGCCCACCCGGCCGCAACCGACGATCACCACCTTCACGGCGGCGAGTATATCCCCGATCGCAGAGGCAGTTTTGCGCCTCCCTGGGTCCTGCCCAGCGATGACGCTACAACAGGGCCTTGGGCCATTCAATAACCGGGAGCCGCATGGGAAGACTGCGATACTTTCCCACGTTCCTGGCTCCGAGACCGCGAGAGTTCGCCGGAGACCAGACTCGCCCTGCTCAAAGCGGCGACAATGGCATTAGATGGCCTCGAGGATCTTCCGCTCCCACCCCGCAGGCGCGCCGACCGACGAGCACGCGGGCATTCTCTGGCCCCGCCGAATTGCGGTTCCGGTTCGCGGCGATCCAGCGGACAAGGACGCTCTCAAAGCCGCCTGCCGGCTGGCCCGGCCGGCCAAGGCCGACATCTTGGTCATGACCGTGCTGGAGGTCGCCCGCAACCTGCCGTTGTCCGCCAGCCTGGGAGGCGAGCTCGGTCGGGCCGAAGAGGTGCTGGTGAGCATGGAGGAGGTCGCCTCGAGCCTGAATTCCAAGGTGCAGACCACCGTCCTCCAGGCCCGGGAGGCCGGGCCCGCGATCATCGACGAGGCGCGACGATGGGAGGCCGACCTGATGGTGGTGGGGCTGGGCATCAAGCCTCGATTCGGCGAGTTCATTCTTGGAAGGACCGGTACCGAATTGTTGAACCACGCCCACTGCCGCCTGATCCTGGTTCGAGCGGCTCTCCCTGACGATATGCCCCAGGTGAGGACCGACACCTCCTAATCTGACCTCGGGGGGAGGAGAAGGCTGCCACTGACGAGGCTGCCGCTGGGACCGTTAGCTCGCCGCGCGATGGCGGGTGCGGCGCCGCCGGAGCCAGATCCAGGCCAGCCAGATGATGACTCCGACGGCCGCCACCGCCAGCGCGATCAGGAACGCTCGGCCACCCACTCGAAGGATGTCCCGGTAGTGGGCGCCGACCAGATCCCCGATCGACAGTACGGTGACGCACCAGATCACCGATCCACTAACCATGGCGGGGTAGAAGACTTTGGGAGGGATGGCCGCGATCCCCGCGGCGTACGAGGCGACATTGCGGGCGATCGGGAGCACCCGCGTGACGAAGACGCCAACACCCCCTCGGCGGCGCATCCAGATCTCGGCGCTCTCAAGCCGGGGCCCCTTGACTCCCACCCGCGCTGCGATCCTGGCCACAACTGGCCGCCCGAGACGCAGACCAATGGTGTACGAAACGGTGGACCCGATCACCGCACCGGTGGCGGCGCAGGCCATCGCCGGAGCCAATTGGACCGTGCCTTCATGGGCCAGGAAGCCCACGGTGAGCAGAACTGCCTCGTCCGGCAGCGGGACTCCCACCGATTCGGCGGCCAGCCAGAACACGAGGAACCCGTAGATGCCCACCGCCGGCAAGTGGGTCAGCTCGAAGAGGATATGGCTCAGGTTGGCCTACCGCGGCACGCCGGGGTCAGCCGACCGGACAGCTACTCCTCCTCGAGGTCGCCGGGCGGGGCCACGCCGGCAATCGAACCCACCAGGTCCCCGTCGTCCAGGCGCATCAGGATCACTCCGCGAGTCTGCCGGCTGGAGATCCGCACTCCTTCCAAGGGGATGCGAATGATCTGACCTCGAGTGCTGATCAGCATTAGCTCATCGGAGAGTTCCTCGACGATCTTCATGCCTACGATCTCCCCGACCTTGGAGATGGCGTGTTGGTCGAGGGTGTAGACCCCCTGGATGGCCCGGCTCTTGACCGGGTAATCGGACACCGGAGTCAGCTTCCCAAAGCCATTCTGAGTCACCACCAGCACATAGCCGTCGGGCCGCACAATGTCCGCCCCCGCCACCAGGTCGTCTCCCCGCAGGCGGACGGCCGTGACCCCCTGGGTATCCCTACCCATCGGGCGCACCTGCTTTTCGCTGAAACGCAGCGCCTTTCCCTGGCGGGTGACCAGCAGAATCTGGTCTCCGCCGGTGCTGATGCGTACCCAATTGAGCTCGTCGCCCTCGCTGAGGTTCATCGCGATCAGGCCGTTGCGTCTAACCGACGCATAGGCGGCAGCCGGTGTCTTCTTGATGTGTCCGCGCAGCGTCGCCATGACCATGTACGTCTCGTCTGAGTAGCCATCGACCGAAAGCATCGAGGTCACTCTTTCGCCCTGGTCGAGCTCGACAAGGTTGATCACCGCGGTTCCTTTGGCCTGCCGCGACACGTCCGGAACTTCATGGGTGCGCAGCCGGAAGACCCTGCCCCTGTTGGTGAAAAAGAGCATGTCGGAATGAGTCGAGGCGACCTGGAGGTGCTCGACGTAGTCCTCTTCGCCGACCCGTTTGGCGCCCGAATGCTTGTTGCCTCGCGCGTTAATCGGCTCCGGAGGGCCAGCAGGTTGAAAAGATTGGAACGGGAAGGCGAAGCTAAAGAGAAAACCGGGACCTTTGTGGGGTCCCGGTTTTGATTTCCGTACGTTTTCGAACGTTTCGATGTGCGGCGAAGGCTTAAAGCATGCCCCCGCGTCAGACGTGCGGGTCGATCATCTTCTGGACATCGGACTTGCCGATAGCGCCCACGCGCTGCTCCACCACCTGGCCGCCCTTGAACAACAGCAGCGTGGGGATGCCGCGCACGTTGTAGCGCATGGCCGTGTTGCCATTAGCATCCACGTCCACCTTGCCCACTTTCACTTTGCCGGCGTATTCGGAAGCCACCACATCGATGGTCGGCCCCATCTGCCGACAGGGGCCGCACCATTCGGCCCAAAAGTCTACCAGCACCGGAAGATCCGAATTCAGCACTTCGCTGTCCCAGGTCGCATCAGTGAAAGTCAGCGTGTTGACACCAGACATGTTCTTGTAATCTCTCCCCTCAATAGATGTTATAACTGCGAAAAAGATTCAGCCAGCCAAAAGCCGTTGATAGAGCGCCACATACTCCGCGGCGGCGGTGCTCCAGGAGAAGTCCTTCCGCATGCCGCGCTGCATCATGGCCGTCCAATCGTCCTTACGACGATAAACCTTTATGGCCGAGCGAACGGCCTCAAGCAGCGCGCTTCCGGAATAATCCCGGAACTTGAATCCTGTATCTTCATCAATGGTATCATCCAGCCCGCCGGTGGCGCGAACCACGGGGACGGTTCCATAGCGGAGGCTATAAATCTGGCTGAGTCCGCACGGCTCATACCGGCTCGGCATGAGGAACATGTCGGCTCCGGCCTCAATGCGGTGACCTAACGGGTTATCGAAACCCAATCTTATGCCCACTTTGTCGGGGTGCGCGCTCGCGAGCTGGCGGAACATGGCTTCATAATCCGAGTCGCCCGAGCCAAGCACGGCCAGACTGATATTCTCCTCCAGCAGGCGGGGCGCAATCTGCGCAATCAGATCGAAGCCTTTCTGCGAAGCAAAGCGCGAGACGATTCCGATCAGGGGGCGATTCAGGTCGGTTGAAAATCCGTATTCGGTTAGAAGCGCTTTCTTGCACAGGCGCTTTCCGGAAAGATCGTTCACGGAATATTTGCGGGCGATGAAAGGATCGTCCTCAGGGCTCCATTCCTGGTAGTCCACACCGTTCACAACGCCGTAGATGGGCGCGCGCTTGCGCAGGAGTCCCTCCAAACCGAAACCGTATTCGGGGGTCTGGATTTCTCGCGCATAGCCCTTGCTGACAGTGCTGATAGCGTCGCTAAAGGCGATGCCGCCTTTCAAAAGGTTTAGCTTGCCGAAAAACTCCAGTTGGTCCGGGTTGAAAAGCTTGGGCGCCAAACCAATTTCTGAAAGAGCTTCCGGCGGAAAGATGCCTTGGTATCCGAGATTGTGAATGGTGAGGAGCGTCTTGACGCCGATGAATGTGGGGTCGGCGTTGAAATGATCGCGAAGATAAACCGGCGCCAGCGCGGCCTGCCAGTCATGCGAGTGGATGATGTTGGGAGTGAACAGATAACGCGCAACGGCCAAGCCGGCCATGGAGAGCACGGCGAAGCGAAGATGATTGTCGGGATGAGCAACGCCCGCGGAGGAATAGATGCCGGCCCGGTCGAACAACGGCGGGCAATGAACAAAGTAGAACGTGACGCCGCGCTCAGTGGTTTGATACAGGTCCGTCATGAAACCGGGACCGATTGGGATCCAGAGATTGCGGTAAGCGATGGCGGGCGGATTCGGATAAAAGTTCTCGCGGTAGTCGGGAATCACGACGGCGACTTGTTCGCCACGGGCCGCGAGCGCCGCCGGTAATCCGCCAATGACATCGGCCAACCCACCAGTCTTCGCAAAGGGCGTTGCTTCGGAAGCGATCATTAAAACGTTCATCGTTTCTCGTTTCTCGTTTCTCGTTCGCGAGCTCGAAACATGGAATCAGCCTTTGTGGACCGCATCGAGAATTCCATTGATAAAGGAAACCGATTCTTCGCCTGAAAATTGACGCGCCAGCTCCAGCGCTTCGTCGATCACCACTGCGGCGGGCGTTTCCTGGCGGCTCATCTCGTAAATGGCCATACGCAGGATGTTGCGATCCACCGTGGGCATGCGCTCCAACCTCCAGTTTTCCGATTTCGACGAGATGCGATGATCTATGTCGGCGGCCATTTCCGAAGTTCCCTTGGCCAGCTCCTCCATGAACTCGTCGCGTCCGGGCTTGTCGTCGCTGTCGTCGGGGCTATCGCTCTCGTCCGAATACAGCGTGTCATAAAACGAGGCGATGGCTTGCTCTACGGGCTGCTTGGTCATGTCCCATTGATAGAGAACCTGCAAGGCTCGTTGGCGGGATCGATGACGGGCGGCCATAGCAGCTAACTGCTATTTTCCCAGCCGGCGAAGAAGATCGGCCATCTCGATGGCGGTGATGGCTGCGTCGTAGCCTTTGTTGCCGCTCTTACCACCCGCGCGATCTATGGCTTGCTCGACGGTATTGGTGGTGAGAACCCCGAAGGCCACAGGTACGCGGGATTCAAGCGCGACCGCGGCCAGGCCGGTCGCAGCCTGGTTGGCCACGTGATCAAAATGCGGAGTGTCGCCGCGGATCACCGCGCCTAAGGCGATGATAGCCGCATAGCGATTGGTGGCGGCCAATGTTTTCGCTGTCAGCGGCAATTCCCAAGAGCCCGGCACTTTCACGATGTCGATGGCGGCCTTGGGTGCGCCCGAACGTTTCAAGGCATCGAGGGCGCCGGACAGCAGCCGATCGGTGATGAAGCTGTTGAAGCGGGCGACCACGATGGCGAATTTTTGGCCGCTCGCATCGAGATTTCCTTCCGTCACTTGGGACATATGGGATAATTTGGTTTCAGGTCCTCATTCTACCTCAATGGATCCAGCGTTCATCCGCAACTTCTCTATCATCGCGCATATCGATCACGGCAAATCGACCTTAGCGGATCGTCTGCTGGAGGTGACGGGAGCGTTGTCGAAGCGCGAAATGATGGAGCAAGTGCTGGATACGATGGACCTGGAACGCGAGCGCGGCATCACCATCAAGGC
>PKXR01000191.1:29626-29800 GCA_003133485.1 Candidatus Dormiibacterota bacterium | reverse complement strand
GAGGCGGTGATGGCGGTGCTCATCGGGAGGTCTCCTCGCTGGATGTGAAAGTGCGGCCGGTGTAGCGCAGGTAGACGTCGTCAAGCGATGGCCGCACCACACTCGCGGTCGACACTCGAAGTTGCGCGGTGTCGAGGGCGGCCAAGACGGTGGGCAGGGCACTGGCGCCGGCGT
>PKXR01000191.1:0-29572 GCA_003133485.1 Candidatus Dormiibacterota bacterium | reverse complement strand
TCCTCCAGGTAATGGGTGGTGAGCAGCACCGTTAGCCCCTCGTCCTTGGCCAGGTGGGTGATCTCCCGCCACATCTCAGCTCGCGCCTCGGGGTCAAGGCCGGTGGTGGGCTCGTCGAGGAAGAGGACCTCGGGACGATGCACCAGTCCCATGGCGACGTCGAGTTTGCGCTGGGTGCCCCCGGAGTAGGTCTTGGAGATTTTGTCCGCCACCTGGTCCAGCCCGAAGCGGCCGAGCAGGGACTGCACGCTCTGCTGCAGGTCCTTTCCGGACATCTGGTAGAAGTGGCCTTGCAGCTGCAGGTTCTCGCGCCCCGTGGCCTCTACGTCGACGGCGGACTTCTGGGCCACGACGCCGATGGTGCGTCGAACCCGACCAGGATGCAGAAGCACGTCGATGCCTGCCACCTCGGCCCGGCCGGAGTCCGGACGGGAGAGGGTGGTTAGCACTTTGACCGCAGTGGACTTCCCCGCTCCGTTGGGACCAAGCAGGGCGAAGACGGAGCCGGCTGGAACCGTGAAGCTCAGCCCGTTGAGGGCCCTGGTGCCTCCGCGATAGGTCTTGGAGAGCCCTTCTGCATAGATCGCAGGATCGTGCGTCTGGAAGGTACCCCGCGGGGGGGCGCCGAATGTCGAGATAGCCATGGTCTGTCGCCTCCTGCGAGATCCGGTGATGGATGTTGGAGTCGACCCGGTTCCGACCTGGCTACCATTGAATTGCGCCTTGGGTATCAGGTCCTCCGGGACCGACTCGAGGGTCAAAGCCCTGGGCCGGGTGTATCTGCACCCGGCTCGGGGTGTCTTTCTGCTCTGCTAGGTCGATAGGCGCTCTCCTTGTTCGGCGAGGAACTGACGCCAGCCGTCGATCCCGCCCAGCTCGCCGGACTCGATCCTGGTCCGAAGGCGTTGGACCCACTCCAACTCGGCCTCGAGCAGGGTTATTGAGAAGTCGGACTCCAGCCCGAACAGTTCTGGAATCTTTTGCTTCTCCAGCATCTGATGCATCCCGCGCTGATGGATCAGCATCAGCTCTAGCCGCGTGCACCGTTCCTCGAGCAGAGTCTGGGCGTCTTCGGGTGGCAGCGCTGGCAGCAGGGAGAGAGCGGCTTCAAACTGCGGGTACTCCTTGGCTGGGGTACCCACCATCTCGCTGAGCCAACCGATCAACTCGACGTGGCCTGGCTTCAGGAGGCGGTAGATAGTGCGCTCTGGCCGGCGTCCCTCCCGCTCGGTCTCCTGGGCCTCGATCAATCCTGCCTTGGTAAGCGCCTTCACCACGGTGTAGAGCGAACCGTAGTTGAGCTTGATGCTCTCCTCTTTGCCCCGCTGGCGCATCACAGTCGCCATCTCGTAGGGGTGCATCGGCCGTTCCAGGAGGCAGACCAATACGGCCAGAGCCAGCAGGTTGGAACGCGAGTAGCGGGCCATCTAGCTCCTATCACGAATATCCGGCACCAAGTATATGGCTCCGGAATACTCGTGTGTCAATCCAGTGAAGACCCATGCCGGGGAGTTCGAATGACTTAGCCTGCCCGCGATGGACTCCCCAATGGTCGCTTTGCCCCCTCGGCCGATGAACTTGAACGAGTTGATCGACGCCGTCTTCCATCTCTATCGCCGCAACTTCTGGCTGTTAGTGACGGTGGCTGCGGTGATCCAAATTCCCTATCGGATCCTGGCGTCGTTCGTGCAGAGCAGAACGGAGCCGCTCACTCAGTCGATCAACCGCTTAAAGACTCACCCGGGAAGCTCTGCTCACGTCCAGATTCTCATCCACAGCTTCTGGCACGCCACCGCCGTGGAGCTGCTGGTGTTATTGGTGTTCGGGTTCGTGGTCCTCCCCCTGGGGCTAGCCGCGATGACCTGCGCGGGTGCCGAGCGCTATTTAGGTCGGCAGACTTCGTTCGAGCTGGCGTTCGGGGCCGCCCGGCGACGCTGGCTACCGCTTTTGGGCGTGGTTCTTCTCGTTGTGGCATCTATCTTCGGAGCGGTGGTAGCGCTCGTGATCTTGAGTGCCGTTTTGATCGTGGCCCTGAAGGGTTTGGGCGTGCTGCTAGTGATCCTGGTATCTCTGGCTGCAGTGGTCCTAGGGGTCATGGCCTACGTCCGGGTGATCGTTGCCGTCCCAGCGGTAGTTCTGGAGCCAGTCGGTCCCTGGCAGGCGATCGCGCGCTCCTGGAGTCTCACCCGATGCCATGCCTGGTTGGTCTTCGGGGTACTGCTGGTGCTGGGGATCTTGACTTGGATAGTCGGCTTTGCCGTGGGAGTGGTGGCGGGGCTTGTAGCAGCGGCTGGCGGAGGAACGGGAAGCGTGGCCGGCCATCTGATCGTCCTGGTTTTCACGATCATTATCGACGTGCTTATCGCTCCGGTAAGCGTGTTGGGCACGCTCCTTCTCTACTTCAATCTCCGAGGTAGGCAAGAGGAGCTTGGCCAAACACAAGTCCAGCCCCAGCTGGCCATCCAGCCCTGATTCGAGGTCCGAGATTCCCCGGCCGGAGCTCAGCGGCGAAGCAGGTACCGGACGATGAAGACGCTCAGCTCGTAGAACGCGATCAGGGCTACCGAGAGGAAGGTCGGGGTGAAGGGGTCCGCTCCGGGAGTGATCACCAGTGACACTCCGACGATCGCGAAATAGGCCTTGAGCCGCCAGCTGCGGAGCTGCCGGCTGCTGACGATCCCGAAGGCTCCCAGCGGGCTTAGGACCACCGGCATCTCGAAGGCGATCCCGAAGATCACGATGACGAGACCGAAAAAGGTCAGATAGGCGCCGAGGTCAGGCAGGTAGATGGCGTTGCTGCCCAGGAAGGTGCTGAGGAAGCTCAGCCCGACCGGCATGATGAGGTAGGCGAACCCCGGCGCAAGGAGCGACTTGGCGACCACGGCTTCACGAGGTGGGGACGGCGGCGCGGTCGTCGGTCAGCTCCCCAGGGGCCCCGTCCGCACGGTTCTGCGCCACCTGTGCCAGCACCGGCACGGCGATCGCGACGGCCCGTCTCAACGCCGCCAGGGCCAAGCGCTGGTTCCGACCGACCTTGATCAACTTCCCCAAGCTGCCCGGGCTGGAGAGGATCAGCCCCGCCACCCGGGTCGGGCTCGGTGCCACTGCTCCCGGAGTCACCAGGTCGGCGGCGACTCCCAGCGGCGCCGCCGGCGTGTCGGTGACCGTGCGGACGGCCGCCAGCACAACCTGGGTAGGATGCGAAAGGCGGGTAAGCCACGCCGCGGTCTCCATCTCGACGATGTCCACTCCCTGAGCGGCGAGCGCAGCTCGTTCAGCCTCGCTCTCGACCGGCACCTCCCGACTTCCGAGCTGGGCTGAACGACCCGCTTGGAGCGCGATCAGCTGCCGGCGAACCCTGGGATCGATCTCCAGCCAGTGACCATCGAACAGCACTCGGCTCCCGATCCCGATCGATCCCGGCGGCCACTCGTCGGAGCAGGCGCCCCCCACGCCGGCCACCAGGATCGCGACGCCACTCGGAGCCCGGCGCGCCGCTGCTCCGGCCGCGGCCAGACCCATCCCGGTCTCCCAGATCTCGATTGCCGGCTGGCTCCGGCGACTCCACCTGAGGTGCTCGGCTGCCGGCCGACCCACCCAACCCGGTCCCAGCGCCTGGCGAACCGCCTTCGCCTCCGAGCTCAGAGCACAGGCAACTAGAACCAAGGGATGGCCCGGTTCGGGGGAGGGGGAGCCCAACCCCCGCGCCAAGATCCCCAACCCGGCCAGCAGGACCGCGGCCAAGAGCGCGCTGGGAGCAATGCCCAATACGATCGCCAGGACCGAGCTCTGGGCCATCACCCCGGCCACCAGAAGTGCGGCGAGGGCGATCACCGTTCGAGTACCTCCCCGCAGACCTCCCAGCCAGAGGCCCAGCCAGAGCTGCAGCGCCAGCGCAACCACCAACCAACCCAGGTAGTTGAGCCCCGATACGCCGTACCAGACCCCGCTGTGCGCGGGATAGGTGTAGATCGAGCCGAGCCACCAGTGGGCGCCGCGGAGCGCCACCGGGTCGACCACCACGTCGATCGCGACCATGGCTAGCGCGCCCAGAGCGAGCCGCCGAACCCCCCGCGCCCCGAGGCGGCCAGTCAGGGTATAGGTGCAGAAGGCCAGCCAGGTGAAGCTGAGGCTGTCGAAGAGGGGAACCCCCAGAAGCTGCCAGTCGTGGGAGAGGCCCCCGCTGCGGTAGGCGTAGACGCCGAACGGCACCCCTGGACCGACGGTCGATCCCCACTCGGCGGCGAAGGCGATCAGCCAGCCACCGAGTGCGATCGGCAGCGCGCGGCGCCAGCCGTACTGACGCCAGATCACCAGGATCACCAGTGCCCACGGCCCGAAGGCGTACCACCGGGAGAGTAGCGCCTCCACGTCTAAGCGGCCCGGCGACCGCAGGCCGGCCCGAGTTCCTGCACCGCCAGCCGCAGCGCCAGGTGGAGATCTCCTGGCTGCCAGCCAAGTTCCGCCTGGGCCCGGTGGGAGTCCACGTACATCGGGTGGGCCGCCATCCGTACCGAGGTGACGGAGATGCTGGGCGCCTGACCTCCGAGCCTTCCCCTGGCCTCGCTGGCGACCGCCCTCGCCAAGGCAAGTCCCATCGGTATCCGCCACCGAGGAGGAGCCACCCCGGCGATCTCCGCCACCTGGGTCAGCAGCTGGCGCAGGGTGAGATTGCGGTCCCCCAGGATGTACGACCGTCCGGCCACCCCCCGCTCCAACGCCAACACGTGGCCCTGGCCGACCGCCTCTAGGTCCACCAGGTTGAGACCCGTCTCGACGACGGCTGGAATCCGACCGATGAGGAAGTCTCGAATGGTCTG
Source organism: Candidatus Dormiibacterota bacterium (assembly GCA_003133485.1). The sequence continues at coordinate 24,752 of PKXR01000191.1, read as the reverse complement.
ACCGGTCGGGGTCGGGCGACGGTCACCAGTGCCGACGGGGGTGCTCGGCTGCACCACCACGACCTCCAGCCCGTCGTGGGCCCGCTCCCAGACGAGCCGCTCGGCGGCCCACTTGCTGCGTTTGTACGGACCCGGCAGGATGGCGGGTGATCGGGCGGAGTCATCCTCAGTGCAGACCCTGCCGGAACGCTCGAAAGCGAGAGTCCCCACCGTGCTGCAGTGCACCAGCCGGCGAGCCCCGACCCGACGCGCCGCCTCAAGCACGTGGGCGGTCCCGCCCACGTTGACCGCGATCATCGCGCTGGCCTCGCCTGGCCGCAGGGAGAGCCGGTAGTCCGCCGCGCAGTGAATCACGGACTCGCAGGCGCGCGCTGCAGCCACTACCGAGTCGAGGTCGGTGACGTCGCCCGGGCAGGGCTCAACACCCTCGGGCGGATGGAATTCGCGGGGCTGGCGGACCAGGGCGCGCACCTCGTACCCGGCCCGAAGCAGCTGGCGCATGACCGCGCCGCCGACGAAGCCACTGGCGCCGGTCAGCAGCACCGAACTCCGAGGTTGCTTGCTCAAGCGGGCTCGCTAGCGGCGAGCAACGGTGCGTCCAGAACATATCCGTCGCCGCGCTTGGTCCGGAGTAACCGTGGCCGACCTGGGTCGGCCTCCAATTTGAGCCGGAGCCGGTGGACGCACATGGTCACGGCCGCCGGAGTCGCGTTGGGATCGCCGCCCCAGGCTCCGTCGATGATCTGGCGGCGGCTCAGCACCACTCCGGAGTTGAGCGCCAGATACTCGAGCAGATCCGCCTCTCGCGGACTGAGGAAGTGGCGACGGCCCTCGATACGGGCACTGCGCCGGGCCGGTTCCACCACCAGCGGCCCGATCTCCAAAACCCTCCCTGAGGAGCGACGCTCGACCTGGCGCCGGCGCCAAATCGCGTGCATGACGGCCCGCAGCATGGCGGGCGGATAGGGCTTGGCCAGTACGTAGTCCGCCCCCGCCTCCATCAGCGGTACCGTCTCTTGGGGATCGGCCGTCAGCACCACGAGAGGCGCGGTGGAGATGCTTCGCACCGCCTCCACCCCCCGCGCCCCCTGGAGCAGGGCCCGATCGGCCACCATCGCCGCCGGCTGCTCACGCCGAATCAGCTGCTCAAGCTGATCCAGGCTGCCGACCACCCGCGCCTCCAGCCCAGCTGTTTGGGAGACGATGTGCGCGGCCACGTCCGCGTAGTCGGGATCCCCCTCTAGGATGGGAACTAACACCGGCCCATTCTCACGGACAGCGGTGTGCTTGTTCGATCTCTGGCTGCCTGCATGAGGTCCTGACCATGATTGCCGACTACATCGATCGGATCATCCAAGAGCTCTCCTTCCTCGGTCCCCTGGGCGACCTGCTCCATGGCTGGTTGTCGAAGCTGGGGACCATTGGCGGTCCGAGCGCTGGGCCGGCCAAGGACTTCCTGAACGGAACCTGGATGGGCCACCCGATCCATCCCCCGATCACAGATGTGCCGATCGGAGCCTGGCTGGGAGCCAGCCTGTTGGACCTGGCCGATGGAGGAAGTGGAAACGGGATGGCCAGGGGGGCGGATGCCCTAGTGGCACTGGGCTGCGTCGGGGCGGTCGGAGCCGCAGCGACTGGGTTCGCCGACTGGCAGGACCAAGTCGGCCACAGTCGCGACGTGGGTACCGCTCATGCTCTGATCAACACCAGTGCGCTGGCCCTGTGCTCCGCCTCCCTGGTCCTCCGACTCAAGGGGGCCCGCGGTCCGGCGATCGCTCTGTCCCTGGTCGGCCTGGGAGCGGCGGCGACCGGCGCCTTCCTCGGCGGCGACATGGTCTTCCGGATGGGGATGCAAGTGAACCGAAACGCCTTCACCAGCGGCCCCAAGAAGTGGTCCGCGGTAGCCGAGGAGAACGAGGTGGTCGACGGCTCATTCATCCGCAAGCAGGTGGGCAAGAATCAGGTCCTTCTGACCCGCCTGGACGGTGAGATCTGTGCCGCTAGCGCGATCTGTTCGCACGCCGGCGGTCCCCTCGACGAGCTCCCGCTCGGGGACGGGCAACTTCACTGCCCCTGGCACGGGTCACAGTTCGAACTGCGCACCGGGCACGTGACCCACGGTCCGGCTACCGTCGCCGTCCCGGTTTACGAGACCCGCACCAAAGAAGGCCAGGTCGAGATTCGCCGGGCCTAGCCGTGACGACGATTGACCACGTCCTGCTTGCCACCTCCGATCTCCGCCAAGGTGAGCAGCAGCTCTGGCGGGGCTACGGCCTGAGCTGCACACCCGGCGGTAGCCACCTGCGCTGGGGAACGGCCAACCTGATCGTGCCGATTGGCGGCCAGTACCTGGAGCTAGTGGCCGTAGAGAACGCGGAGCTGGCCCGCACCGCCCTCCTCGGCCGGGCAGTGCTGGCCGCCGCCGACCGCGATCGGCTGGTCCCCATCGGACTCTGCCTCGCCTCGAGCGACCTACCTTCGTTGGCGGCCCGGGTCGGCCAAGCCGCGGAGCCTGGATCGCGGACACAAGCAGACGGGTCCGAGATCCGCTGGACCACGGTTGGTTTGGAGCAGGCCTTCGGAGCCACCCGGCTCCCCTTCTTCATCTCCTGGGCGGACTCCCGCCAGCACCCCTCATCAGCGGTGGGTCAACACCGGACTTCGCCGCGAGAAATCTCGGAGGTAGAGGTCGGTGGGCCGGAAGACGCCCTGCGGCAGCATCTGGGAGGGGAGGTGCCCGGAGTGCGCGCGGTGGGTGGAGCCCCCGGCGTTCGGTCGTTCACGCTCCGCCTCGAAGATGGCTCCGAGGTGCAGCTTCCCTAACGATGCGCCATGAGCCAGGAACCGGTCAAAAGATGGTCTTTGACCGTCACCCCTGAGTCTGGAACCGACCGGCTAAGTCGCGCTCATGCCCGACACTTGATCGTGCGAGGTCGACACTGACACGGACTAGCCCGCGGGCTATTCCTTCGGAGCGTCGGCGCTGTGGGGCAGGAACGCTACCAGCCCACGGAGGAGTTGGAGGCGCTGCACAATTCGTGCGAGCCGCGAGTCGTCGATTCCCCACTGCTCAACGACTTTCTCTCCAGCGATGCGGAGGACGCTCCAGGATTCGAATGAAAACGGTCGAGGCTCACTCTCGGGCACCCCGGCCAGCAGCTGGGCGTTTAGCCGCTCAGCTATCACGAATCAATTCTCGGCCCGCTCGGGCTAGGCGCCCACACGACGGGTCAGCTTAGTTCATAGTCCAAGAACAGCGTATGGGCTCCCGCCTCGTCGATCTCGATCCTGGCCTCGCCGGAGATGCGCTCTAACTCCCCGGTGCCGGAACCGGGCGCGATTGGCCACTTGCCCCAGGTGGTCTCTCCGACCATGGTGCCGAGGTGGAGAAGCGCGAAGGTTCCCTGCCGCCCCCGCAGCGTTCCCTCGATCCGCTCCAAGGCTACGTAGCCGGCACCGATCGGATCAGCTCTGACAGCCAGCATCTCCACCTGGCTCTGGGCCTCCAAATCACCCGTGAAGGTCTTGCTGATCAGGACCCGCCCGTAGACCACGCCGTAGTCCTCTGCGTAGGGTGACTGGGGCTCAAACTTTTCCAGCTGAAAGGGAGATACAGCTTGCGGCACGGCTGAAATGATAAGTCCGGATCTCAGGTAAACCAGGCTTGGGCGTCGGCCGCTCCCAGAAGGGCCAGGGCGGACTGACAGACCGCCTCGGGCATCTGCTGGAGGTCGTAGCCGCCCTCGAGCAACCAAACGGTGGGAGCCGCTCCCAACTCGACCGCGAGCTCCCGCAGCAAGTGGGCGGCGGCGCCATACGCCTCCGGGTCAATCATCAACTGGGCCAGCGGATCGGCCGCCAGAGCGTCGTACCCGGCGCTCACCAGGATCAGCTCGGGACGATGCCGCCGCAGCGCCGGTGCCATCTCATTTCTGAGCGCGTCGACCCATGCCTCAGACCCAGTTCCTGGCGGCAGGGGAAGGTTGAGATTGGCACCGACACCCGGCCCGGCCCCTCGCTCGGCGGCCTCCCCAGTACCCGGGTAGAGCGGCAGCTGGTGCAGTGAGCAGTACAGGACATCGCCGTCCTCATAAAAGGTGTCCTGGGTGCCGTTGCCGTGGTGGACATCGAGGTCGACCACCGCGATCCGTTCCAAGCCGAGGCGGCGCTGCGCATGGCGAACGGCGATGGCGGCGTTGTTGAAGAGACAGAAGCCCATCGCCTGCTCGGGGGTGGCGTGATGGCCGGGCGGCCGGACCAAGGCAAAGGCAGTGGCCTTCGGGCTGGTCGTCGCGACTTCAACGGCTCTGAGCGCCGCTCCGACGGCCCCGAGGGCGACCTGGTAGGAGTCCCGCCCGCAGTAGGTGTCGGAATCGATCCAGCCGCCGCCCTTGGCCGAGAAGCGCTGGATCCGCTGCAGATGTCGGCGCGAGTGGACCAGTAGGATGTCGTCCTCGGTGGCCGGCGATGCTGTCTCCCACCGACATTCCCCGAGTCGCGGCTCGGCCTGGAGCCGGGCGGTGATGGCGCGCAGCCGCTCGGGGGACTCGAGATGCCCCGAACTCTGGTGCTGCAGGAAGAGATCGTCGTAGAAGAAGACCAGAGGCGTGGCTTCTCCTTGTTCCGGGGCCGCCGCCACCTATTGGTCCAGCGAGAGCACCAGTTGGGGAGGTGCGATGCGGTGGTCTTCCTTGGTTGGCCTGACCGCGGTGCCCACCGCGAAGAACTCGATCACATGGGTCCCCCAACCGTGGTTGCTCTCCCTGATCTGAGCACCCACGATCCCCTCAGCCGCGACCTCCTCGGCCTCGGTCTGCATCCGCTCCATGGCCAGCTCGCGGGCGTCATACAGGGCCTGGGTGAAGTTGGGCATCTCCTGATTCTGGCCCACACTGCGCATCCACTGTCCCAGTCCCTGGTGGGCCACGTGATACACGCAAGAGCCCATCACCAGCGCCAGGGGCGCGTAGCCGGCCTGCAGCAGAGTCCAGAAATCCTGGCCGGAGAGGTCCGAGGTGAAGGGCTTGTTCTTGTTGGTCCGCATGCTCCCCTTCTGGCTGCGCACCGCAGTTCCCACCGCCATGAACTCGGCCAGTCCCTGACCCCACTCGTATCGGTTTATGTCGAGTCGAACCCCGACGATCCCATCCGCTCCCAGGGCGTCCGCCTCCTCCTCCATCCGGCTCATGGCCAGCTCCCGCGCCTGGTACATGGCCTGGCTCAGGACCTGAAGCTCCTGGTTCTGGCGGTAGTTGGCAATCTGCAGCCCGATGTGGTAGATCGAGCTGCCGATGACCAATCCCACCGGGTCGAAGCCCGCCTCCTTGACCAAGAGGAACTCCGAGATCGACAGGTCGCTGGTGAACAGTCCCTTCTTGCCGTCGCCGCCACGCATCTCGCGTAATCGGCGGACGGCGTCCTCCGGGATATCCGGCTTAGGGGAGATTTGATCCGACATCGGCGGTCCTCCTGGGTCTGAGTGGCACCACTAGGGTGGGAGGTGAAGCGGGGATGGCGCCGGGGCGCGGGACGACCGCGGTGCCCAGGATGACCCACTCCACGATCCGTCCCAGAACGGCCTCTGATCCGGTTGCGTATTCGATTACTTTGGAGGTGAAATCCACCCCTACCACCCCGGTGGCTCCCGCCTCCTTCGCCTCCAGGCCGATCCGGTGGCGAGCCGCGGTCTGGGCCTGGTGCATGGCCTGGCTGAAGGCACCCACCTCGCTGTTGGTCCACGCGGCGTAGCCTCCGAAGCCCCTGCCGAAGACGGCGATCGCCTGCTGGGCGCTGGCGCCCATCACCAGCCGCAAGGGGAAGTAGCCGGTCGAGAGCAGCTTGGCGAGATCCTGCCCTGAGAGCGTCGAGGTGAAGGGCTCGGCCTGAGGGGGGGCCCCGGTCCGGCGGACCGCCGTACCTAGAACGGTGAACTCGGACATCCCCTGGGCCCATTCCCAGTGGCTGACCTTGAGTCGGACCCCGACGACCCCGTCTGCCCTCAGCCCTTGGGCTTCCAGCACCAGCCGGTGGATCGCCCGCGCGCGGGCTTCCAGCAAGGCGCGGGTCAGAGCCTGATTCTCCTCCGGCTGCATCGCTCCCCAGGTGTAGGCACCCCGCATGCCGATGCCGATCCCGGGCCCCTGGTTCCAGCCGGTGTTGATCCAGCCGAGACGGTACAGCGAGCTGCCCAGCACCTGGGCGACCGGCTCGTAACCGATCCCGTTGAGCGCCGCCAGCTCGTCGACGGAGAGGTCGGAGGTCCAGACCCCACCCTCCTGCAGCTGCCTACGGATCCGCTCCTCCGCTTCCAGGGGAATCCCGCCCCCCTCCACCAGCTGCCGGCTGTGCTCAGCTCGTTCCAGGCGGAGCGCTGTCTCCTCCGGGCTTTCATCGGTGCCTGATCCGCGGCGCAGAAAGCGCATCAGCTCAGCAACCGTTCGAGGGCGATCCGGTCTTGGGAGCTGGCGCCTGCCTGCGCCGCAAGGGCCCGCGCCAGCTCCACCAGCCAGGCATCGAGGTTGAGCATCTCGGTCTTGAGGGCGATCCCGCGGACCACTCTGGTGCACTGGGCGGCCACTGCCCCGCCTGATCGGGCCAGTTCGAAGCGCAGGTCGCCCAACTCCAGGCTCACCCGCTTCACCTGGCGGGGCCGGCGCCGGATTCCACCCCCATCGCGCTCAACCTTGGTCCGGCCGGGGAGGGCGGCCTCGAATTTGTCGGCAACCACCTCCAGGAACGTGGAGAGGTCGCCGGAATCGGCTCGCAGCGCGGCGGCGAGCCGGTCGAAGTCCTCGGGGGGTTCCCCAAGCGAGACCAATTCATCCATGACCTTGATGGCGAATATACCGGCCGGGTGGTTGAACCGCGTCTTGACGACTCCCGCTTGCCCGGCGCGGCCATCTGGGATGCGTGGCTTCCTTCCGCTCTGGCAGCATGGGCGCGTGGTCACCCCTCGCCCAACCCTTAGCCAGGAGCGTCGCGCCTCATGGATCACCGCCCCCGTGGCCCTGGTTTTACTGGTGGCCCTCGTCGTGGTCCGGCCAGAGCTGCTGTCGCTCGCCCCCAAGCGATATCACGCAGAAGTGAAGCTGGGGATCCTGTTGCTGGCGGCGGTGTTCGGCGGGATCGCCATCCGCGCTTTTGTGTCGCGCGCCTTCTTCCACCTGCGCGGCACCGAGCTTTCGGGCTGGCGCCCGATCGTCACGTGGTGCCTCTATGTGATCCTGGCCCTGGGCATTCTCTCCGCCCTCGATATCAACCTCGGCGGGCTGCTTGCCGCGGGAGCAATCCTGGGGGTGGTTGTGGGGGTCGCGGCCCAGACATCTCTAGCCAGCGTATTCGCCGGGATCGTGCTGGTGCTCGCGCGGCCGTACACGGTGGGCAGCTGGGTGGTCCTGCGCTACTCCATCTTCGGCGCCTATGACTATTCCGGGGTGATCACGCAGGTCGGGGTCGTCTACACCACCATGGACATGGGCGGCCGCTTGGTGCGGGTCCCCAACAGCGCGGCTTTGGCTTCGGTCCTGATTGTGAGCCACGTGCCGATCCAGTTGGATATGGAGCTAGTGCTGCCCCCCGAGGTGCAGCTGTCCCGGCTGCACCAGGAGCTATCCGAGTCCCTGCAGCTGGGGCCCGGGGAGATCATCAGCCTGCGGCCAATTCGACTCACCACCGAAGGTGAAGGGCTGCTCACATGCCAGCTTTTGATCCGTTCCCACCGAACGCTCGACCTGGCGGCCGTCAACCGGGCAATCGTCGCCAGCTCGGCCAAACTCGAGATCCCAGAGCCGAAGGCTTGACCGCCGAAGTCCGCCCCTCGGCCACCTGGGCGGAAGGGGGACCCGAGGAGGTGGCCGACAGCATCTTTCGCATCCCGCTGCCGCTGCCACATGACGGCCTCAAGGCAGTCAACGCCTATCTCTGGCGGGGCGACGAGGGAGACCTCCTGATCGATTGCGGCTGGGTCCATCCCCTCAGCTGGCAGGTCCTGATCTCGTCCCTTACGCGTTTCGGCAGCGGGGTGAAGTCGATCCGCTACCTCTTCGCCACCCACGTCCATGGCGACCACCTGGGTGCGGCCGGCCGGATCCGGGAGGAAGGCGGAGCGTTCGTCACCCTGGGACTCGGCGACCGCGAGACAGCCCAGATCCTGGCCACCGAACCCGGCCTTGCGCGAAGCCGGACCAGGGAGCTGCTGCTGCGCCACGGGGCGCACTCGGTGGTGCAGGCACTGGACCAGGAGGCTGCCCTTAGCCCGGGGTCGCCCCCGCTCTCCCCTCTCCCGGACCTCTTCATCGACGGAGGTGAGCTCCGATTCCAGGACCGGGAGCTGGAGGTGCTGCCCACTCCGGGGCACACGAGAGGCCATCTGTGCCTCTGGGACAAGTCCAGCCAGATCCTCTTCTCTGGCGATCACGTCCTCCCCCACATCACGCCATCGATCGGAGTGGAGGTACCTCTCGGCGGCCTTCCCCTGCTTCAGTTCCTGCGCTCCTTGGAGCTGGTCCGTGAACTCCCGGCCCGGCTGGTGCTTCCGGCCCACGGGCCTACCTTTCGGGACCTCACTGATCGAGTCGATCAGCTCCTTCAGCACCACGAAGACCGGCTGGAGCTCTGCCGGGAGTCGGTCGAGTCCGGAGCTCGTACCGCGATGGCAGTGGCCCAAGCGGTGCCCTGGACCAGGCGCAGGCGCCGATTCGCGGACCTCGACACCTTCAACCAAATGCTGGCGATCAACGAGACGGTTGCCCACCTGGAACTGCTCGTGGAACAAGGCAAACTGCTCTCGGTGCTGTCAGACTTGGGGGTCGAATTCACTCTCGCCCGGAGCGAGTCCTGATTAGTAGCGGAGGTCCGCAGCGATGTCGGTGATAGAGAGCGCGTCTGCGACGTTCCGGTCGGTCAACCCGGCCACTGAAGAGGTCACCGCCGAGTACCCGGCGATGACCGATGCTGAGCTAGAGTCGGCGCTGGCTCGAGCTGAGAGCGCTTTTCAGGTGAACCGCCGCCAACCGATCGCCTGGCGCTCGGAGAGGATGCTGGCGCTGGCCCAGTTGCTGCGCCGGGACCGGGAGGAGCTGGCTCAGCTGGTCACCTCGGAGATGGGCAAGCCGCTGACCGAGGCTCAGGCCGAGGTGGACAAGTGCGCCATCTCGTGCGAATACTTCGCGCACCTGGCTGCGAGCTTCCTCGCCGACGAGCCCTCTCCGTCCGACTCCCCGCGCAGCCTAGTGGCATTTCGGCCACTCGGAGTGATCCTGGCGATCATGCCCTGGAACTACCCACTGTGGCAGGTGCTGCGCTTCGCGGCGCCGGCGCTGATGGCCGGCAACACGGCGGTGCTCAAGCACGCGCCCACCTGCTTCGGAACTTCCCTGGCCCTCGAGCGGCTGATCGCCGAGGCGGGATTCCCCGAGGGGGCGCTGGGGGCCCTGGTCACCGGCGTCGAGCCGATGGAACGGGTGATCGCCGATCCGAGGGTCCGCGCGGTCACCCTGACCGGCAGCGACCTCGCCGGCAGCAGGGTGGCGGAGATCGCCGGCCGGGAGATCAAGAAGGCGGTGCTGGAGCTGGGCGGCTCCGACTTCTTCCTGGTACTGGAGGACGCCGACCTGGACCAGGCCGCCGAGGTGGGCGTGAGGTCCCGCTTCCAGAACGCCGGTCAGACCTGCATCGCGGCCAAGCGCTTCTTGGTCGCCGAGACGGTCGCGGACGCATTCCAGGAGCGGTTCGTCAACCTGGCCTCGGAGATCCCGGTCGGCGATCCCCTCAACCCCGAAACGCGGATGGGGCCCTTGGCGCGCCAGGACCTCCGCGAGAAGCTGCACCAGCAGGTCAGGAGATCGCTGGCGCAGGGTGCCCAGCTCGTCCTGGGAGGCGAACTCCCTGATGGGGTTGGCTTCTTCTACTCCCCCACGGTGGTCGTGGGAGTTGAGCCGGGCATGGCCGGCTTCGACGAGGAAACCTTCGGGCCCGTCGCGTCCTTCACCAGGTTCACGACCGAGGAGGATGGCCTCCGCTTGGCCAACCACAGCCGGTATGGCCTGGGTGGCAACCTCTGGACCAAGGACGTGGAGCGCGGCGTGCGCCTAGCCGCCGAGTTGGACACCGGTGGCGTTTTTGTCAATGGGATGACCCACTCGGACGCGCGTGTCCCCTTCGGCGGAGTCAAGCGCAGCGGCTACGGCAGAGAGCTCCACCACTTCGGTATCCGCGAGTTCACGAATATCCAGACGGTCTGGCAGCCCTAGGCGGCCAAACGGCCAGCGGATACTCGCTCTGAGATCAAATGCGAACCGTTCAACATGTCACCGGTCACGTGCAAGAGTTCTGCAGCGAGGCTATCACTACTTCCCTCGGAACTGGCGCGCGGATCCGGGAGCTACTCGTAGCGCCGAACAGGGTCCGGTGAAGGAGCAGCCTATCGGGGGCCGCCGCTACTGCACCGGGTCACCCACGGAGTCGGCGTAGAAGGCCGACTCGGCGACGTGGAATGCCAACTGGCGTAGCGTCCAAGTGTCGCCCTCGGAGGCGTCGAGCTGCTCTTCGCTGAGCGAGCGCAGGCGAAGCTCCCAGATCAGCGCGAGGCGCCTCAAGCGGCTCCTGGCCTCGTCCAGATCAACTTGTGTGAAGGGCGCCAGATCGCTGGGGGTGGTGACCAGCGAGCCGTGCCACCCGTCCGGCTCGGTCGGCTGCTCGGCGAGCCGGGCCTCAAGTTCGGCGAGATGATCCACAAGGTGGTCGACGACCCGCCTCACTGCCTTATGCGGCGTGTACTCCCTAGGTGGCTCCCCTTCGACGGGGACCTCCCGCAGATCCCCGTCCCACCAAATCCAGGTCGCGGCCCGCTCGAGGACGTGGTTCACCATACCGGTCACGACCTCAGCGGGATGTCGATCGTCAACTGAGGGGCCGGGCGGAGTCATCATGCCGATACTGCCAGAGCGGACTAGTCGATTCGCGGCCATCGGCTGCCGCCGTCACGCGGACCCTGCCCGGTGTCACGGGCCGGACCACGAGCTGGTGCCCCGAATGACCTGCTTCTAGACGTAATACTGCGCTACCGTCGCGACCGCCCTGTACCCCAGTCGCCTCGCTGCTCTCAGGCGAAGAGCTCGTCTCCAGAGTACTGGTCGGTAGAAGCGCCCCAGAACTCCACCACCTTGCCATCATGCATGTGGAAGACGTGAACATCATTGGTTTTGATGCTCCGACCATCCCGGCTGGCGTTGCCGACCACCAGCGCCACGCCGTGCTCATCATCGGCCAGAATCGCGTGCACGTCGATGTGAAACGACCCTACGGTCAGTTCATTGAGCTTGCCGAAGAAGCCGTATACGGCTTCCCGGCCTCGGTAGTCCCCTGCCAATTGGCCGCGCCCGCCCACGTGCCACACAATGTCCTCTGCGAAAAAGTCGTTCAGCCTAGCCGTGTTTCCCTTTGAGAAGGCGGCGTACCCGTCCCGGATTCGCACGACATTGGGATGCTCAGCCATGGCCTCTCCTTCGATCTCTATCACCCAGCGTGCAGCCAGCAAATTCTATCGGGCCAGGACCGCCAAAAGAGGGCAGACTAGATGCTAGCGGTCGCCCACCAGATTTACAATGCCGACCCGGCGCCGCGTCCAGCAGGTTTTCTTCGAGACGACCTGCGCGGGCGCTCCCCGGCCGCGGGTCGATCATCACGGCTGCCTGCCTACCGTTAGGCGCCTTCGGCGACGACGGCCTCGGCTGCGGCCGCCGCCATCCCGACTGGCCGTGGGGCCCGGATGACTAGTAAGGCCACGAAAAACGCCCCTAGGGCGATCACCGAAGACGCCATGAAAGCGTGCGCGTAGCCCGAGGCGGTAGCCACGTCGATGAGATGGGGGGTGAGTCGGCCGTGGACTGCGGTAGCCAGCTGCTGGGTCTGGCTCCTGATGGTGGAGCTAGCGATCGTACCCAGCACGGCCAGCCCCACCGCACCGCCGACCTGCTGACCTGTGTTCAGCAAGGCAGACGCCAGACCGGTCTCTTCCCGGCGAACCCCTGACACTGCGGCCAAGGTCAGGGGCACGAAGGTCTGGCCCATGCCTAAACCGACCAGCAGCATCGGCGCGAGAACCCCTACGTATCCGGTGTCAGCCGTGATCCGCGATAGCCAAAACAGTCCCCCAGCCATTAGGAGCGGGCCCAGGGTCGACGGGAGCCGGGTGCCGACCCGACCGACCAGGCGCGAGGTTCCGATGGCAGAACCGCCGATCATAACGGTGAGGGGCAGGAATCCTACGCCCGCCTCGAGCGGACTGAATCCCATGATGTTCTGGATGAACTGAGTCAGGAAAAAGAACATGGCAAAGATGGCGGCGCCGACGCCGAGCATTACCGCGTAGGCGCCCCAGCGGTTGCGGCTGGCGAAGATTCGCAGTGGCATCAGGGGCTGTCGACTCCGGGTCTCGATGAGCAAGAACGTCACTAGCAGCACCGCCGCGAGTACCAGGGGAACCACCGTCTGGATCTGGCCCCAAGTGTGAGCGGCCGCATTGGTCAGCCCATATACCAGCAGGGCCATGGCGGCGGTGACTGTCACTGCGCCGGGCAAGTCCAGTTTGCCAGCCCGGCCCTCGGTCTCGCGCAGGGCGCGCGGCGCCAGCAGCAGAACCACGACGGCGACCGGGACATTGACAAAGAACACCCACCGCCAAGAAGCCAGGTCTGTGAGGATTCCGCCGGCCAGCAAACCCACTGCGCCACCCGCTCCCGCCATGGCGGCATAGACGCCGACGGCCCGGTTGCGCGGCGCCCCCTCCGGGAACGTGCTGGCTATCAAGGAGAGGGCGGTGGGTGACGCGATGGCGCCACCGATGCCCTGGGCGGCCCGGCAGGTGATCAGCCAGACCTGGCTCGTGGCAAAGCCACCCATGAGCGAGGACAGAGCGAAAATCCCGATCCCGATCATGAACATCCGTCGCTTCCCGAACAGGTCGCCCGTGCGGCCTCCGAGGAGTAGTAGTCCCCCGAACGTCAGCGCGTAGGCGGTGATGACCCACTCGAGGTTGGGGCCGGAGAAATGCAGGTCGCGGCGGATGGACGGCAGTGCGATATTCACGATGGTGGCGTCGAGCACCACCATCAGCTGAGCGGCCGCGATCACGGCTAGAGCCAGTCCGAGGTGGCTCGGGGCCGAAGACCGATCGCCCGACGGCCCACGAGAACCGGTCACAGATATGACGACCGTGCCCCTTGGGACCACTTACGAGCGAGATGGAAACGGGCCCGCACGGCCCGAGTCCTGAGCTTGGCAGGAGCAGCTAGGGCGGTAGCCGGGGACAGGGGGATCATCTCCAAGACGGCTCGAAGGTTGGCGCAGTCCATCGACTCAGTTTGCCATCCGGTAGACCGCCATCGCCGAGTCGGTGGGCGCTGCGCATCACCACTGCCGGGCCGTCGCGGCAATTGGAGATGGGCAGAATCTGAAGTGCGTCAGACTGCCCCAGAGCTTGCCGTCAGCTTCGGGAGCCGGCGGCGCCGCGCCAGAGACTCACGGTCAGGAGCACGATCACCGCCGCCGGAATGAACCAGAACGTCGACCCACCGGCGGCGCGGGTCAGCGCCCACGCTCCCACGATCACGAGTGCTACCCCGATCGCCAGTTCGGGAGTCTCCCCCACCACGAACTCGTAGCAAAACCGGCCGAACGCCTCAGGCCAGCGTTTCACCCCGCCTCCCCCGCTGGAGTGGGAAGCCGGGCCCGGCTAAGGACCCGGACCGCGACCCAGCTGAGCGCGGCGTACACGGCCAGAAGGCCCAGAAGCGAGAGGTCCGATCCCGGCCAGCGCACCCCAACTCCCTCGCCGCCCCAGAAGCTCCCGAAGCTCACCAGCATTACCCCCACCACGAGCTTCATGGCATTCTCTGGCACCTCCCGCAGCTGCCGGGAGACCGCAATCCCAACGCCCCCGACCACCACCACAGCGGCCAGCGCGGCCAAAGCGGCGACCGCCAGGTGGCCTGAGCTGAGGCCCAAGGTGAGCACGATCATCACCACCTCCATGCCCTCTAGCAGAACTCCCTTGAAGCTGATCGCGAAACCGATGGCGTCCCGGCCAGACCCCGAGCGCGGAACGTTCGACAGCCGGTCCACCTCACGCTGGTAGATGGCGTCCTCGTCGTGCTTCGCTTTGTGCCCGCTGGCCCGCAGGATGGCTTTGCGCAGCCACTGCAGCCCGAGCACCAGCAGCAGGCTCCCGACCACTACGCGCAGCACGTTGAGCGGCACAAAGTGGATGAGAGCGGGACCGAAGGCGGCGACCACTACTACTAGGCAAATAACGGCCACCGCAGCGCCTTCTAGCGAGGAGCGCCAGCCGCGGGTGAGCCCGGAGGCCAGGACGATGGTCAGGGCCTCCACCATCTCCACCACGCTCGCGCCGAAGACTGCCAGCGCGATTAGTACGGTGCCTGTCACGGCAAGCGCGTCACCGAGCTTTCTCTGTCCAAGCGCTCTGCATTCTCACCGATCGGCACTCCGCGGAGCCTGACAGCTGCGTTTGGTAGCTCCTCTCCCCCGTCCGGGTGCGGTTCATCGCCACTGGCAAAGGCGAGGCAACCAGCGGGGTCCAACTGCAGCCGGACGTTACGACCCCGCTCGTGACGCTCTCCGGCGTGGATGCCGGTGAGCCGTTCACCACCCTCGAGGTCGACCACGTGCTCGTACCAACCAGCTCGGAACGAGACATCTTTCACCACGGCCGCTAGCCCCAGCTCGGCTGGCCCGGGGTCCACCACTGAGATGGCGTCCGGTCGCAGCAGCAGGTCCACCTCGAACCCTTGGGGTACGGGGTGCGACGCCGTGGCCTGCAGTCGATATCTTCCGTACTGGACTTCCAAGTGAACCGGGGAAGTGACCCGCACCACACGGCCGCGAATTCTACCGGCGAGCCCGGTGAAGCGGGCCACGAAGGCGTCAGCCGGCCTTAGGTGAACCGACTCAGGGGTGCCCCACTGCAAAACCCGACCCTGGTGCATCACTCCTAGCTTGTCCGCTAAGGCGAACGCCTCCTGCTGGTCGTGGGTGATGTAGACGACCGACGTGCCGCTATCGCGGCACAGCGTCGAGATCTCCACTCGAATGCGCTCCCGAAGATGCGCGTCGAGGTTCGAGAGGGGCTCGTCGCAGAGGAGCAACTGGGCGCCGCTCCCCAGCGCCCGCGCGAGGGCGACCCGCTGCTGCTCCCCGCCGGACAACTGATTGGGGTAGTTCTCCGCCAGCTGTGCGAGGCCGACGCGCTCCAGCATCTCCATGGTTCTGGCGCGCGCAGCCGACCGACTCAGTCCCAGTCTTTTCACCGCAAACGCGACATTCGTGCGCGCGTTCATGTGGGGCCACAGGGCATAGTCCTGAAACACCATAGAGAGACCCCGCCGCTCGGGCGGGACGTGGCCAGCCGGGCCTGACACCTCGGTGCCTCCTACCCACAGAGTCCCGCCGTTCGGCCGTTCCGTGCCCGCGATGCAGCGAAGCAGGGTCGTCTTGCCGGAACCTGAGGGCCCAAGGAGCACCACGAACTGCCCGGCTGCGACGTCGAGGTCGACCGCGTCGAGCACGGTTCGGCTCTGGAAGGCCTTGGTCAGGCCCCGTCCGCGGACCGCCGGGGGAGCATCGAGGGCGCGGTCTGACGCGCTCATCGTCGGGACACCGCGATGTTGCGCCAGCCGCGCGGCGCTAGCCACCTGAACCCCACCAAGGCGACAGCCACGACCGTCAGCGCAAACACGATCGATACGACAATCATCGCGGTGCCCGGCCCGTAGATGAAGGTCGCAAGGGCTGAAGTGATCGCCACCGAGAGCGGAAACTGACCAGGTGGGTACAGCATCTGCGACACCGGCAGCTCGAAGAGAACGGCGGTAAACGTCAGCAGCCAGGCCCACAGACAACTGCGCGAGACTATCGGGACCACGGCGGCGAACCAAGCGCGGAGCGGGCCCGCGCCATGAACCCGGGCGGCCTGCACCGGGGACTGATCGACCTGGGCCAGCGGCCCAACCAGGATCCGCGTGGTGGTCGGCAGGGCGCCTGCCAAGTACGCCATCCCCAACAGCAGAGCTGTGCCATAGATATGAATGCCGATGCCATTGATGAAGGGCAAGTTGTAGGCGAAGATGTAGCCGGCTCCGAGCACGATTCCAGGTAGCGCAATGGTCGCCAGCAACAGCAGGTCTAGCAGCCGCGCGCCCATGCCGGCCTGGCGCCGGGACAAGAAATGGGCCATCCACACGGCCAGGACCGCGACGATGCTGGCCACGATCGCCGCCATCCGGGCCGAGAACTCCAGCGGCGCGATCAGCGACCCGGTGTGAAACAAATGTAGGTAATAAGTCGTGGTGAGCTCGGCCACAGCGAGGTGGGTGGCGCCTTGCTTGAGGAGGGAAGAGGTAAGAGCCCCTAGAACAGGAGCCCCCAAAGCCAGCACAAAGAAGCCGCCGGTTATCCCCAAACCCAGAACCTGACCCCACCAGGGGAGCTGAATTCTCACAGGGTTCCGGGTCCTTCCGCTCAGCACGGCATACACCCGCCCGCGGATGGCACGAGCCTGCAGGAGCAGCGCCAGACCAACTGCCGCTACCAGAAACCATCCCACCGCCGCCGCAACGGGAAAGTGCACGGGGTAGTTGTCGATGGCATTGAACAAGGTGAAGGTCGCGAGGGGAAATTTGCTGGTTGCAGCCAGGGTGTCTGCCACCCCGAAATCGCTGATCGTCTCGGCGAAGACCAGCGCCAATCCGGCCCAAAGTGCAGGGGCGAGCATGGGCAGAAGCGTGCGCCATGCCGCGATCCGGCCCGCCCCGTGAATCCTCGCGGCATCTTCGTATTCGCGCCCGATCCCGGCCAGTGCCGGCGCCACCGCCAGAAAGGCGAACGGCACCCCCATGGTGATGTACACAAAGGTGACTCCGACCGGCCCAAAGAAAAGGTTGGTCAGCCACGGCGCTCTGAGCCCAAGGTCCCAGAAAGCTCCGTGGCTGACCAACACCTGCTCCCAGCCGAGCGCAACCAAATAGGACGGGGAGAGCAGCACCGCCCACATCAGGAATGACCAGAGACCTCGCCCCCACAAATTGGTGCGCACTACCCACCACGCCAGCACCAGCGCCACCGACACCGCCACTACCGCGGTGAGAGCTCCCACCAGAATCGAGTCGAGGATTCCCTGCAAGACGCCTGAGTGAATTGCGGCCTCGAAGCTTCCCAGGCTAAGCCAGGCTGAACCTTGATCGAACAACCTAGGGCTGAAGGCGGTCAGCAGGAACAGTCCGACTGGGAGCACCAGGACCAAGGCCAAGCCGGCCCACCACAAGAGACCGGGTGCCGCTCGCAGCGACCTCAAAAGGCCGGGGGCCGCCCGTAGCGACCCCCGGCCCCGTCTGGAGGGCTGACCGGGGAGGGACAGCGTCTTCAAGAGCTAAGAGACGATGTTGTTAGTGAACCAGCTATTGACCGTCGTTTCTTTGGGGCCCCACGTATAGGCATTGAGCACTTGGTAAGGCACCGCGGCGAACTGCGGCAGGGTGGGCAAGGGGTTCACCCCTTGCAGCACGGGCCAGTACAGCGAGTCGCCTGTCGGATCGCCGGTCTGCATCTGATGCTGACCCGGCTTAGACAGGACGAACTCAACAAACTTCTCCGCTTCCAGCTGCTCTTGGTGCGAAACCTTGCCGTCGATTCCGATGACCGAAGGAAGCAGGGTTTCCGGGTTGAGAAAGGCCACCTTGAGAGAAGAATCCTCGGACGCTCCGATCTCTGCTGAGCTCTGAATTATCGCCATCTTGATCAGCCCGGAGTTCAATGCATTGAGGGTATCCCCGTTGACATCGTTGACGACCAGGCCATTGGCCTTCAGCCGCTCGAAGTACTGCTCGCCCGCGCTGACTCCGCCAAGGTGGTTCATCACGCCAGCCACGCAGGGATACGTCGGGCCTGAGATGGACGGATTGTTCATGCCAAGGTCACCCTTCCACTTCGCCTGCGTAAGCTGAGACCAGGATGTGGGCGGCGTGGTCACCACCGCGGAGTTGTAGACCAGGGCGCAAGCGAGGGTGAAGCCGGTGGGAGTGTAACTTTCATCCTTCGGCAGGACCGCTTTGGCGGCGGCGGTCCAACTGACTTTAGGTTCGAAGTGCTTGAGCAGTGTTCCCTGACGGTCGAGCGCAGCGAACGCTTCGTCTCCATCCACCCAAAGCAGCCCCCATTGGGGATCGTTGGCTTCGGCCGCAATCCGCGCAAGCAGTGGGCCTGTGCTGTCGTCTACGAGTTCGGTAGTAATGCCGGTCGACTTCTGGAAGGCCTTGACCGTGTTCATATCGTAGCCCTGCGACGAGTAGACGACGAGTGGCACATTCTTGGACTTGGCCCCAACCAGCTGAGCGGGTGCGACCACTAATATGGACAGGGCCACCACGCATGCAGTCATGAGCAGCGATCTCTGCCGGATACGCCGGGGACCAATTCGCACAGCAAACAACCCGAAACCTCCCTCAGAAACACCCGTCCTAACCCAACCACCCGACCCTCTCAAGGTCAGCGGGGTCGCTACCGGAGTCATGATCGTGGAGGCGTGATTAACCTGTGGCTAAGGGCGTGCTAAGAATTGTCTAAGGTTCNNTTCGCATGCGCCCCCGATCCCACCCTGACCCGACTGCGGCAGTCACACTCGCGATCGGATGGTTTCGTCGCCCAGCTGCTATCCGCGGCGCGCTGGTGGCGATCACCTTAGTCACCAAAGAGACCGTCTGACGGCGGAGTAGGCGGAGTCGGTTACAGCTCCTGGCCCAGGATAGATGTCTGATAGCCGGCGATCGCCGCGAGTTCTCGACCTATTGTTGGCCCCCCTAGAGCCGCCAAAAGTAGGCGCAGTTCGGTGGTGTCGAGCCGCTCCCGATCCACGTGGAATACGCAGTCCTCCTCAGTGAGAGGTAGAAAGTGCAGTCCGTAGGCGAGTGCCGCCGGCTCGGTGGCGACGCCGGCTTCGGCGGTACCGCTAGCAATTGCACTAGCCACCTGCAAATGACCTGCGGCGTGACTGCCGTAGCCGTCAAGCGTGGAGCCCGGTACACCCAGACGGGCGAGCTCCCGGTCCAACAGATTGCGGGCCTCTGATCCCGCCTCGCGGTTGACCCACCGGAGGTTCCGCCCGACTAGTTCCTCGAGAGACCTAGGTTGGTCCGCCCGGCCCGACCGGCGACTCAGCACCCCCTCAGCCCAACTTGCAAAACCAATTCTTGCCCGGTTGCTGACGCTCCCCTTCTCCTCGCCTCCGCCGGCTGGGCGATGTACCGCGGCGGCGTGGATCAGTCCGGCGTCCAGTAGACGCAGAGCCTCTTTACTCGAACACGCCCACCAATCCACGGTCCACCCTTCACGCGCCGCCGCGACGGGGGCCGCCAGCAGCGGAAGTGCAGGGTCACAGCCGGCGACGATGAGGGACCGGGCGCTGCCCCAAATTTGGGCCTCTGCGGCGCCGACCAACCGGCCACTGGCCGAAGTGAAGCCGGTGCTCATCGCCCGGTCTCCCGTCAGCGGAAGTGCCACCCACCGGTCCCAGACCACCGCCAGCCGCGCCCTGCCAGGCGGCAGACCTGAGCCCAAGGGAGTGGCTGAAACCTGTCGAGGTTCCTGCTCAGAAGAGAAGAGTTGGTCAACGCTGGTGCCTAGCGCCCGCGCGAACTGGAGCGCCACCCCCAGCGATGGCGACCAGGAACCGGCCTCCGTCCCCGCCACCGCCTGTCGGCTGACGCCGCCGAGAGCGGCCAGCTGGCCCTGGGTCAGCCCGGCAGCGAGTNNGCGGGCGGGGACCCGGTGGGACGACTGCGACTCAGTCAAAGACCGCCCCCGGCCCAGTGAAGATTGGCGCGTCGTCAGCCTGAAAGTGCAGCCGCGCCCCCGGCTGGGGCGGCTCTATCGCTGGCCAGTGAAAGCGCCCAACCCACTCGCCTTCCGCCTCCATCTCGACATCGATNNTGCACCCGGTCGGGATGGATGGCCCGGAGTTGCCCACCCCGGCGCAACCAGCCTCGGTATCCGACGAGCGACGCCACCAAGGCGGTTTTGGGCCGCAGGACCAGCTCCCGGGGATCGCCCACCTGCAACACCGACCCGCGGTCCAGCACCGCCACTCGGTCCGCGAAGGCCTGCGCTTCTTGCAACTGGTGGGTGACCAGGAGGGCGGCGGTCCCGGAGGCCGCCAGCTCCCGGCGCGTCAGCTCGAGCAACTCCATGCCGAGGGGACGGTCCAGAGAATTGAATGGTTCGTCCAGGCAGAGCAATCCCACTTTGGTCTGCAGCGCCCGAGCCAGGGCAACTCGCTGGGCCTCGCCGCCCGAGAGGCCGCGGGGCCGCGCTTCCAGAAGCCCCCCCAACCCCAGCCTCTCGCCCGCGACCCTGGCCACCGCCTGATCCACCCCCGAGGCGTAGCCGATGTTCTCCAGAACCGTGAGATGCGGGAAGATCCCTGGGTTCTGGCGCAACAACCCAATCCCGCGGCGCCCAACTGCCACGTCCGCGGCGGGAGACCCGGCAGAGCTGAGCAGCCGCTCCCCAAGGCGGATCTCGCCCCGGTTCAGCCGCAAGAGTCCCGCCAGCGCCTCCAGGGTGGTGGTCTTCCCTGCCCCGGAGCGTCCCAGCAGCGCCACCCTCTCTCCCGGCGTAACCCGGAGAGTGATCCGGACAGCGAACTCGCGTCGGGCTAGCTCAAAGTCGGCGACGAGCACGGGCACTCCAGAGATAGGCGCCGACGGGCAGGGGCAGGGCGACCACCAGCAGCACCAAGGCGAAGGGAAGCGCCGAAGCGAGGCCCGTCTCCTGCAGGGTGACCCATATCTGCATTGGTAACCCGAACGGGTGATAGGCGATGATCAGGACGGCTCCGAAGGCTCCCATCGCCCTCGCCCAAGTCACTGCCAGCGCCGTGGCCAGACCGGGAGCCGCGAGCGGCGCGGTCACCCGCCGCCAAGTCCGCCATCGGCCGTCTCCGAGCAGAGCCCCGGCCTCCTCCAGCTGCGGATCAACGGTGGCGAAGGCGGCGGCCGCACCCAGAACGTAGTAGGGCACCGACTCATAGATCTCTGCCACGACAAGGGCGAGAAAGGTATCCGAGGCGGACAGGTTGAGGTGGCTGAGGGCCTCCCCGATCGGGGTGGCCGGCCCCACCATGAAGATCAGCAGCAGCCCGATCACGAGGGGTGGAGTGAGCAGGGGCAGGATCACCCCGATCTCCCACAGCCGAGGGAAGGGCAGCCGGCCTCGCGCCAGCATGTACGCGAGCGGGGTGCCCAGCAGAATGATCACCGCGAGGGCTACTAGCGAGGCCGCCACCGAGGTGAGCAGCGGTTCGAAGGCGCCCGGCTGACGCAACGAATTCACCACCTCCGCCGGGGTGAGGTGCGCCGCCAGGGCGATAAGTGGGCCTAGCAGCGCGACCCAGACGATCAACGCTCCGACCAGAGCGGCGCCGGTGCTGGCTCTGATCCCCGAGCCCCGCAGCGTCGCCGGAGCGGGCGGAACGATCAACTCGTCTGAATGATCTTCCTGATCGACTCAGGAGCGGCGGATTTCTGGCCGAGCAGAGTCGGGGGCAACAGCGTGTAGCCCTCTTTGGTGAGAATGCGACGCGTCGCGGAGCTAAGCAGGAATTTGATGAACGCGGTGGCTGCCGCGGGGTCGCCGTTGGCCTTCAACTCTGTCGCCTCAAGATCGAGGAGAGAGCCCTGAACCACCTGACCGGTCGAGAGCGTCAGACTGGCATTGTCATAAATGGCCACGTCCTTGGGGTCACCGAAGTTGATCTGGTCGGGAAGGGCGACGTAGGGGAGTCCGAGCTGGACCGCCTGGGGAAGGTACGCGCTGGCGGCGTCCAGCTGACCCGCCTGGAGTGTTGGCTCCAACCCGGTCTCCGAAAAGATCTGCGAGCTTCCGGTTGACCCACCGAGATCGGCGTTGGCGGTGGCCGAACTCACTCCCAGGTACTTCTCCGACAGATGAACCATTTCGATGAAACCTTGGCCCTGGGGGTCAATCGCGGGGTCGGTTCGACCGAGCTTGAAACCAGGGGTCGCCATCAAAGTGAATAGATCCTTGATCGGCAGCTTGCCCTCCGAGATCTTTTTCAATTCGGGGGCGTGGGGCCCATTCGGGTAGTAGGCCACTACCAACGGAGTGGCGGCGAACTGCACTGCCCAGGTGGTGAACTTGGGCTCCAGTATGGCCATGGCGGCCGACCCGATCGGAATGAAGACGTTGGGGGTGAGTTCGCCCGCAACGATATCCTGGGCGAAACCAAGGCTGCCCATCGACTGGCTCTGATACTGGTCGCCGGTTTCCTTGATGAAGGGCGGGCCCAGGTACTTGTCCATCAGCAATTGGAGCGAGCCTGCGGTCCCTACGTTGGCGAGTTCGGGCGTGGTGGTGCCGCTCGCGACGGCCGCCGGAGCCAAGGTCACGGCCCCCAAGACCGCCAGCGTCGCGGCCAGGGTAACGGCCAGACTCCGGCGCTGGGTTTTCACCGGCAGAGCATACATCCGTAATGTAAGCGGTGCTTGCGTTTGGCAAGATCAGACGGCACTTCGCGGCGATCGGCAAGTCGCCCAAGCGGAAGCTCTGACGTTCCCCGTATAGACTGCTGGCGTGGCCCATCTCCCCCCGGAGTTGACCCCGGGCGTGGCTGCCCCCACCGCCCCCCAGCTGCTCGCCTCGGACCAGCGGCGAGACCAGTCCGTAGGGCTGCTGAGTGCAGCCTGCGCTGACGGCCGGCTGGGCTTGGAGGACTTCTCCAAGCGGGTGGATCAGGCCCTAGTTGCCCGGACTGTCGCGGAGCTGGGCCAGCTCGAGGCGGGCCTCGGTCCCACTCCGGCGTCGGCCTTCAGTGCGAGCGCCTCCATCCCCATGTCGACCGCTTGGTTCGTGGCGATTATGTCCTCAACCGTCCGGCGAGGCCGCTGGCTCCTTCGGCCCTCGTCGCGCGCCCTGGCGGTGATGGGCAAAGTGATTTTGGACCTGAGGGGCGCCGAGGTGGCAGGTAGCCACAGCCATATCACTGCGGTGGCGGTGATGGGGTCGGTCACGGTGATCGTTCCCGAGGGAATTGATGTCGAGCTCGACGGGCTGGCCGTGATGGGCAACAAGTCACTCCGGGGCGGTGCCGAGCAGGCCCGCCCTGGTGCTCCCACGGTGATGGTCACGGCGGTCGCGATGATGGGTGAGGTGACGGTGTTAACCAAGGGTCCCAAGCCGTCAAAACTCGCTGGCGGCCAAGCTCCGGCGGAGATCGAATGGGGCGACAGCCCCCAGCTGCGGCAGTACATCCGCCACCAGCGGCACCACCGTGATGAGGACGCTCTCTAGGTAGCGGCTGTTCTCTGGGTCAGCTCGTGGGAGCTGACAGCCCAAGGCTGGCAGCGGCCTGGTCCACCTTGGCGGCCAAGATGAAGTCGTTGCGGGTTAGGCCACCAGCGGCGTGGGTGGTCAACTCCACTTCACAGTAGCCCCAGCCGAGCCGTAGGTCCGGGTGGTGGCCCTCGCGCTCTGCCAGCAACGCCACCCGGGTCGCCAGGGTGAAAGCCCGGGCAAAGTCGGGGAAGGTGAAGTGCCGGCGCAAGCGCCGATCCTCGACGACCCAATCCCCGTGCAGCTCAGCCATGAACGGCGCCTGCAGGTCAGCGGGAACGGTTGGGGTGTCCTTGGTGCAGGTCTGGCAGCGCTCTCGAGCGAGTTCGCTCACAACCCATCCTCCACAGCAGCGGCCTCATCGACGCAGCGCTGCAGGATCCTCGCAGCGATAGCCAAAGCTCCGGCGTAGGTGGCCTCCATGCCTTCGAAGTGCAGGCCCCGGGCCCCCAGGGTGCGCGCCTGAGTGTAGGGGGTGTCCGAGGCGTAGTGGATGACGCCCACCTCCATCGCTGGTCGAGTCAAGTCAACCTGCTCGTGGTCTGGATAGCGGGAGCTGTCCCCGGCCTCGAAAACGGCACCCAGGTAGGGCCCGGCCTCCATTTCGACGACGGTGTACGCATCGCGGTAATAGCGCTCAAGATACCCGCGATTTTGTAGGAATGTAGAGCGCACCGAAACCGCCCGCTGGCGGTCCAACACCGACCGCGAGGTGACGAACGGAGAGAGCTGTGAGAACGAGAAACAGTTGTTAAGCCAGTAGGTGTTGCCGCTCTGCTCATCGTGCACCACGTCGGCGACCATTACGTCCCCAACGTCCGCGTTCAAGGTCGCCGCCTTGCCGAGAATGTAGACCCCGTCGACGTGTTCCGTCGCCTCCATCACCTGGCGGAGGATGTGATAGGCGCCCAGACCCAGCGGGTACTGGATGTTGAGAATCACGTGCGGTGACTGAGCCAGCGCCTCGTCCCCCACCACCGTCTGGAGCCGGGGATCGAGGCGGGAGAGTTGGAGCCGGTCCAGGACGATCAGCTGGGCGGCCACGTCGGTCCCGGACTGCGAAGGAATGTGGAAAATCCCCTCGCTGCGCTCCTCACGAGCCCGCGGCTCGCGCTNNCGCTCCTCCGGGTGGACCTCGAACCAGCGTCGAGCGGCGTAGTAGAGGAAGTTCTCCGGGGAGAGCCTCGAGCCCGACTCCCTCAGCTCCACGGCGATCTGCTGCAGCTCCTGATCTCCCGATTCCGCCACCCAGTCCCCCACTTGGGCAGCCCGCTGGCGGGCGACTCCGGAGAGCAGGTTGACCAGGCAATGGGCGTTGCTGCTGACGAAGTAGA
>PKXR01000090.1:236-5658 GCA_003133485.1 Candidatus Dormiibacterota bacterium | reverse complement strand
CCGACCACATCTCCCCGGCCGGATCGATCGGGCCAACCAGCCCGGCCGGGGAGTACCTGCAGTCGCTCGACGTCGGCCCCCGGGAGTTCAACAGCTACGGCTCGCGCCGGGGTAACCACGAGGTGATGATCCGCGGCACGTTCGGCAACTTGCGGCTCCGAAACCGGCTGGCTGCCGGGAAGGAGGGGTGGTTCACCACCCATCAGCCCGACGGGGAGCCATCGACGATCTATGACGCGTCGGTCCGCTACCGGGAAGAGGGGGTGCCTCTGATCGTGATTGGCGGCAAGGAGTACGGCTCCGGCAGCTCCCGCGATTGGGCCGCTAAGGGGACAGCCCTCCTCGGTGTGCGGGTGGTGCTGGCCGAGAGCTTTGAGCGGATCCACCGCAGCAACTTGGTCGGGATGGGAGTTCTGCCGATCCAGTTTCAGGCCGGGGAATCGGTCGAAAGCCTGGGCTTAGACGGCACCGAGTCCTACTCAATCTCCAATCTGGATGGGGCTCTCAAGCCCCGCGCCCGGCTGTCACTCTCGGTCAAGGACCAGGCGGGGCGGACACGGGAGATCTCAGTGGTCGCCCGGGTGGACAGCCAGAACGAGGTCGAGCAGCTCCGACACGGCGGAGTTCTCCAGATGGTGCTCCGGCAACTTCTCGCCGAATAGACGGGCGGTGATCACGGTCCACGTCAGCTCACCAGTGGAACGGGTGNNCCTCATCGGCCATGTCACCTGGTGGCCGCTCACCCTGGCCGAGCAGACCAACGAGATCTCAAAGCTGGAGCTGACGATTAAAGGGCGCCATCACGCCACCTTCACCAAGCTGAGCCAGCACACTCCGGACCAGTCGGTCGCCGAGCTCGCTGAGCTGCTCAGGGAAAGTCGAGCCGACGGGGTGGTGAGTGTTGGCGGGGGCAGCGTGATCGACGGCTGCAAGGCGGCGCTGCATGAGGTCGGTGCCGAAACCGCGGTGCACCTTGCCATCCCCACCACCCTGTCCGGGGCGGAGTTCACCGGCAGCGCCGGTATCACTGACGGCCCGACGCGCCAGAAGCGCAGCATCGTAGACCGGCAGGCGGCCCCGAGGGTGGTGATCCTGGATCCCGAACTCACCCTGCACACCCCTGATCAGCTCTGGCTCGGCAGCGGCATCCGGGCGGTTGACCATGCGGTGGAGACCATCTTGTCTCCGGTCCACGATTCCCTCAGCAACTTTTTGGCGCTCGAGGCCCTGCGCCGTCTGCGCTCAGCCCTGCCCCGGTGTCGAAACGAACCCGGAGATGTGGCCGCCCGCCTCGACTCCCAGATCGCGGCATGGTGGGCGGCCCTGGGCCTGGCGTCCGTGCCGATGGGCCCCAGCCACACCCTGGGAAAGCTGCTGGGCGCGCCCTTCGGGATCCCCCACGGCATCACCTCCTGCGCGCTCCTGCCTGCCGTAATCCGCGAGATCGCGGACACCGATCCGAACCGGGTGGCGGTGCTCGCTCCCGCGTTCGAGGTGGGCGGCCCTGGGGAGGTGGCTGACGGCTGCCGCCAGCTGATCGCTGACCTCGGGCTGCCCACCTCGCTCTCCCAGGCCGGTCTCAGCGCGGCCGACCTGCCTGCCTACCTGGAAACCGTCCCCCCCGAGTGGCGCAAGGTGGTTCGAGCCGCGTACTGAAGGGAGGCGACGTGCGGTCAGCGGCGCCATTTCCACCGAACTCCATGCCGCGATGTATCGCTAGCCGCTATTCACTGAGGCGGACGAGTCGGCGGCACCGGCTCGGGGGTCCCACCCGATTTCGCGCGATCCGCGCCGTGACCACCTCGGCACTGGCTTTGGCGAACCCAGAAGAGCTCACCCGCCATCGCCAATAGCTGGTCTGGGTCGACTGGCGCTCGGCGGTTGCGGTGACCGCCCCTGCCGGTACGCAAGCGGACCTCACTGCCCGTGTTAACAACGGTCTCGAACGCCGCCGGGATCTAGCTTGCCATCCACGTCCTGGATCCCATCGGCCACAACGAACCTTGCTCTTGACTGCCCGCCTCAGTTTCCTTGCCTAGGACTCTGCGATTGGAATATCGGTTCGGATCCGCTCCTTCGGCGCGCGTGGACCCATCCTGCTAGCCTTCCCGGTCCGGGTCGCCAGCACCGAGCCAACCAGCACCAGCGCGAACCCGAAGGCCACTCCGACGGTGAAGTGCTCGTGAAGCAGGGTCACCCCGAGCGCGACCGCCACGGCCGGGTTGATGTACGTGATCACGGTCGCCCGGACGGCGCCCACCTCGGCGATAAGCGCGAAGAAGACCAGAAACGCGATGGCGGTGCAAATTACTCCCAGGGCGATCACTGCCCCGATCACCGTGAGAGACGGAACGTGGGTCGGGCGCTGCAGGATGGCCGCTGGCGCATAAAGAACGGTGCAGATGACAAGCGAGCCGCTGACGACGCCCAGCCCGGGGAGGTCAGAGAGTCGGCGGGCCAGGATCTGGGGGCCGACGGCGTAGCAGCAGACCACGAGCGCCATTTCGAGCGCGGCAGTGACCGTGATGTGGCCCAGGTCGAACCCTAGTACCGCTCCCACCCCCGCCAACCCCATCAGGAGCCCGAGCAGGCGCGCTCCGCTGAGCCGGTCCTGGATTCCGGTGATCCTGACGAGGACCACCCCCACCAGCGGGACCGCCGCCACCAGCAGACCCGAGAGCGAGCTTGAGATGCGCGTCTCCGCATCTGACAGCAGTAGCCAGGCGATGGCGATCTCCACCAGCGAATAAAGGAGTAGGGGACGCCACTTGGCGAACAGGGGACCAATCTGGCCACGGCCCAGAGCAATCGGCAGCAGCAGAACAGTTCCGATGGCCGTGCGGCCGAAGACCAGGTCGGCCGGGGCGAGGTGGCGGACGGCGACCTTGATAAGCAGGTACGGAATGCCCCAGATCACGCACATCGCCCCGAAGAGCACCCACCCCCGCCGCGTCATCCCACACGCCTCCCATTGGTCCGCCGCGGTCCACCCGGGCCAGCGGAGCTGGATGCGGACTCAATGCCGTGAGGCTACCGTCTCCGCCCCGGGAACCGCCATCCGAATCCAGCGGTCTACCGACTGGTCGCCGGCAGCGAAAGCGAACTGGCTTCTGGACCTGCCGCCCGCCGAGTGATCCAGAATCAGTGTCCCCCGCCTTGGGACGCGAGGTGTTGGCCGAGAAACGCCAGGGCCCGCGGGTAGGCGTCCAAACGATTTGCGCGCTGGACGAGCCCATGGCCTTCATCTGAGTAGACCAGCAGTTCACACTCCACCTGGTTCGCCTGCAGCGCGGTCGTGAGCTGCTCCGCCTCGGTCAGGGGTACGCGGGGGTCGTTGGCTCCATGGATCACGAAGAGCGGGGCGCGGATCGCGTCGATCCGGCTAAGCGGCGAAGCTACCTCTAGAAAGTCGCGGTCGTGCTCCAGCGAGCCATACTCGGGCTCACGCTGGGACCTGCGGTAAGGGGAGGTGTTCTCCAGGAAAGTCACCAGGGAGGAGATTCCAACTATGTCCACTCCGGCCGCCCAAAGGTCGGGCTGGAAGGCGAGCCCGGCGAGCACCATGTAGCCGCCATATGAGCCGCCCCAGAGGACCGCGCGACCCGGGTCAAAGCCCGCACGCTCAAGCACACCGTGGAGCGCTTCGAGGTCGCGGACGGAGTCAAGCCGCCTGGTTGTGTCATCCAGGGACGCATACCGCTTGCCGTAGCCGGCCGAGCCACGGACGTTCGGTACGACTACGCCGTAGCCGTTCGCCAAGAGCGCCTGGACCACCGGATCGAACAAGAGGACGGCCTGCGCCTCGGGCCCGCCGTGTACGACCACGACGACGGGCGGTCGGGGCTCGACCGACCGCGGGCGGAAAACGAAGAACGGGACCTGCTCGCCATCGAAGCTGGCTACCTGGCTGAGCTCCGCGCTAACCAGCGCTTTCGGCTCCAGCTCTGCTGGACTGTGCGTGAGCCGCCGGGTCTCCGTGCTGGCAAAGTCGTAGGCGAACACGTCGCCGCCGAGCCGCGGCGTGCTCAGCGTGTAACAAAGACGCGAGCCGTCAACGGACAGGATCGGTTTAGGAAACAAGAAGAAGTTCGCCACCCCAGGCTCCTGCATCGGGATGACCGAACCGAGAGTCCCGCTCTCCGAGTGGTACCGCTGCATCGCGCTCATGCCATCACGGTTCTCGATGACCACGATCGTTGTTCCCTCCCTGCTGGCGATGACCTCGGCGTCGAAACGCTCTCCCGTCCCGGCCACCGGCGTCGTCGTCCCCGTCAAGAGATCGTGGCGAACGATCGCAGAGAAGTCCCTGCCGACGTTAGAGGATGCGTAGAAGCTCGATGAGCTCACCCACGCCGGGGAACCGACGAGCGCCGCCTCGTCCGGATGCGCGAGAGGAAACCTCGCCTCCCCGGTTGTCAAGTCGACGAGCACGAGATCAAAATCGAGCGGACGGTCACCAGGACGAAGCACGGACACGAAACGACCATCAGGCGAGAACCCCGAGGCGGGCTGGCACCAGGCGCCGCCTGCATAGCAACAGCGATGCTCGGCGCTGGCAAGGTCGCACATCCACAGATCGAAATCGACCCCGTTGGCCTGATTCGACAGATACGCGACGATACGACCGTCCGGGGAGGCCCCCGCGAAGTGATGGCCGAACCTCCGGTCGCTCGTGAGCGACCGGAGGCGATCAAAGCTGACGACAGTTGACTCGGCCGCCTCGTCGAGGTCCAGCAGATACAACTGGTGGCGCTCGTTCCCACCCTCATCGATCGCAAGCACAGCTCGGCGGCTACCGGGCACATAGTGCGCTGTTCTGACCGGCTCGGGCAGCGCGGTGAGCTCGAGAAGCTCGCCAGACACCGCCTCATAGAGCTGCATCGTGCCACCCAGATCGCTGCGAACCAGAAGGCGCTCCGGCACATCCGGGCCACGGTCGAGATCGGCCAAGACCGCCGTCCGCGTACGCAGCAACGCACGCACCACATCGGGCGCCGAGGACTCAGGCATAGCGCCATTATGGGCCAAGTGCGCAAGGCGTGACGCGTTTCGCGAGTCGCGAGCGCGACACCAGAGGACACCAAACCAGGCCCCGGCGCGCGACACGCTCGCACATCCTGCTCCTCGCCACAGGCAGGTCTAGCCCGACGCTTGGTCGTTGGGCGAAAGCGAGCGTCCTGGTTTCCGCGCAAAGCAGGTCTGAGTTCGTCGCGGTCGGCGTCCTCGTCGCCACCATGAAGGAGGACCGTGACGTCACCAGCCGTGCCCCTGGCCGCTTCAGCGGGTGAGTGTCTTCGCGCATATTCGACAACTACCTGATTGTCGTCCTAGTAGCCTCGACCTCAGATGCCTGGTTCCCAGCTGGAAATCCTCGTCCTCGGCGGCACTGCGTGGCTGGGGCGTCAAATGTGTCGCGAGGCGC
>PKXR01000090.1:0-227 GCA_003133485.1 Candidatus Dormiibacterota bacterium | reverse complement strand
TGGCAGCCGGGACTAGTGCGCTCGGCGCTTACGGCGCTGCGCGAGCGGGCTGGTCAATGGATCTACGTCTCGTCTGGCAGCGTGTACGCCTCCCACGCGCTACGAGACGCGGACGAGACCGCTGAGTTGCTGGCGCCGACGGACTTGGACGAGGTCGGCATGGATCTCTATGGCGCGGCGAAGGTCGCTTGTGAACTTGCGTGTCGGTCCGGCGGGGGCTCGAACGT
>PKXR01000187.1 GCA_003133485.1 Candidatus Dormiibacterota bacterium | reverse complement strand
CCGGCCTGCTGGGCGGTATCAAGCTCTGGAGCTCCGCTCCGGGTAGGTCCCGAGTCAGCCGATAGACTGGATCAGGCTCGGGAGGAGCGGTCGAAGCCGCGGCGCCCCCGCCGCCATTGACATCCTCCAGGGGGGTTCGCTTGTCTTCGCCGTCCGCTCTGAACCGGCCGCGGATCCTGGTAGCCGACCCGATCGCCGAGGATGGCATCACTCGCTTGCAGGCGGTCGGGGACGTCGAGATCGCTCTCAAACTGAGTGAGGACCAGTTGGTAGAGCTAGTGGCGCCATTCCAGGCGCTGGTGGTGCGCAGTGAGACCAAGGTGACCGCCAAGGTGATCGGGGCCGGCGTCAACCTGCGTGTGATCGGCCGGGCCGGAGTCGGGGTCGACAACATCGATGTTGAGGCGGCCACCGCTCAGGGCGTCCTAGTCGTCAACGCCCCGACCGGTAACACCGTGGCGGCGGCTGAGCATACCGTCGCGCTGATGCTGGCCCTGGCCCGCAATGTGGCCCAAGGAGACGCCTCTCTGCGAGCCGGCCAGTGGGAGCGGTCCAAGTTGGTGGGCAGCGAACTGAGAGGTAAGACTCTGGCGGTCTTGGGGCTGGGAAAGATCGGCGCCGAGGTCGCCAGGATGGCCCAGGGCCTGCAGATGCGGGTGGTCGCGTTCGATCCCCTGGTCTCACAGGAGCGTGCCGAGCAGCTCGGAGTGGAGTTCCTCTCGTTGGATGAGGCACTGGCCCAGGGTGACGTGCTCACTGTCCACACCCCGCTCAGTGACGCCACCCGGGGCCTGATTGGAGCGCAGCAGCTCGCTCGACTCCCCAAGGGGGCCAGGGTCCTTAATGTCGGACGAGGCGGGATCATCGACGAGGTCGCCCTGGCGGACGCGGTGCGCGAGGGCCATCTCGCCGGGGCCGCGGTGGATGTCTTCACCACGGAGCCTCCATCTCCCGAGAATCCCCTGCTCCACGTGCCGGGGATCCTAGTGACCCCCCACCTTGGGGCCTCGACCGTAGAGGCCCAGCTCTCCGTGGCCAATGATGTGGCCGATCAGATTGCCGAGGTGTTGGCAGGACGTCCAGCCCGGTGGGCGGTAAACGCCCCCGCGGTTGCGCCGGAGGAGGCCGGGCTGATCGTCCCCTACCAGATCCTGGCGGCCAAGATGGGCAGCCTGTACGCTCAGCTGGGCGGGGGGCGGATTCGGGGGGTGGAGCTGATCTTCCGGGGAGAACTGGCCACGGTTCAACCTGGCTCGATCACCGCGGAGGCGCTCGGGGGCATCCTGCGCAACTTCACCCAGGATCGGGTCACCGCCGTAAACGCCCGGGCGGTCGCCCGCCTGCACGGCATTGAGGTCACCGAGCGGCACGGCGCCGGTCCAGGAACCTGGGCGAGCTCCCTGGTGCTCCGGGTCGACGGGGACGGACCCACGGAGCTGGAGGGGACCACCGCCAGCGGAGAGTCGCGGATCGTCCGCCTGAATGGGCTTGGCATCGATCTCGACCCGCAGGGGTTACTCCTCTTCTTCGAACACCAGGATCGTCCCGGCCTGATCGGAGCGATCGGGCAGCTCTTGGGTCAGGCGAACGTGAACATCGCCGAGATGCGGGTGGGCCGCGACGTGCCCCGGGGTAGGGCGGTGACGGCGGTGAAGATCGACGAGAAAGCGACTCCGGAGCTAGCCGAGCAGCTGCGGGCCATTGACGGCGTGACCGACCTTCATCTGGTCGAGCTCTAGCGTCTGGTGGCCGAGGTATCCCCGTTTCGGGGCATCCACTACGACCCGGCCGTGGTCCAGCTCGAANNCAGCTCGAAACGGTTCTCGCGCCCCCCTATGACGTGATCAGCCAGCAGCTGCAGTTGGAGCTGTACGGGAGAGCGATGCAGAACGTGGTCCGGGTCGAATTGGGCCGGGAGTTCGAGGACGATCTCCCGGGCGAGAGAGACCGCTACACCCGGGCTCGCGACCACCTCCGATCGTGGCTGACGGAAGGGGTCCTGGTCCAGGACGCGCATCCTTCCTTCTACGTTCACCGCCACTCCTACCGACCTCCGGGCGGGGGCGGGCCCCGCGAGCGGGTGGGCTGCTTCGTCGGGGTGGAGCCGGTGCCTCACGAGCGGCGCGAGGTACTTCGCCACGAGTTGACCATGACTGCGCCCCGGGCGGACCGGCTCCGGCTGCTCCAGGCCACGAAGGCCCAGACCTCCCCGGTCTTCTTGCTGTACGAGGACAGTTCGGAGGTAACTCGGGAACTGGAACGGGTGGTCTCGGCGGAGCCGCCCTTCGCCGAGACGGTGGTCGGCGGAGAATACGGGTCGGAGCGACATCAGCTCTGGAGGGTCGCGGACCAGGAGACGGTCGGGAAGATTGCCGCGGGTCTCAGCCAGACCAGGCTCTTCATCGCCGACGGTCATCACCGTTATGAGACCGCACTCAATCTGGGGCTGCCCCAAGTCCTCGCCCTAGTCTCACCCCTGGAGGATGTCGGGACCGTGATCCTGCCCACCCACAGAGTGGTACCCGAGGCCATCAAGGGAGTTGACGAGCTTGCCGAGTCGCTGGGGTCTCGCGGCTGGCTCACGGAGACGGTTGCGGATCTCGGCGAAGCGCTCGCGAAGGTGACCGCTCTGTGGGAGACCACCCACGCGATCGCCATCGTCGGCGCCACCGGCAAGGTGGTGATTAGCCGTGCCCGTCAGAAAGGAGAGGGCGGAAGTCCACGGCAGGCACTCGATGTAGTCGTGCTGGAAAGCGAGATCCTTGAGCCTCTTCTGGGAATCGCAGTAGGGGATGCTGCCGCGGGCCGGCTGGTCTACACTCGCGATCCCCAGGAGGCGCTGGAACTGGCACTGGCCCAACGCGGGGTGGCGTTCTTGGTCAACCCCACCACTGTGCTGGAGATGGCCGCCGTCGCTCTGGCCGACGAGTCGATGCCCCCGAAATCGACCTACTTCTTCCCCAAAGTGCCGGCTGGCCTACTGATCATGAGCATCGAGTGACTGCGCCGGACCGGGAGGCGGCTCCGTGGCAAGTGTGCCAACCGGGGAACGCAGTTTGAGGTAGGGGTCGATTCGGGTAGGGTTTAGTGCGGAGTGCCTACATACGCTTATCGCTGCGAGGCCGGTCATCAGTTCGAGGCCGTCCAGGGAATCACCGAACCGGCGTTGACCAACTGCATCACCTGCAGCCTTCCGGTCCGCAGGATGGTCTTCCCAGTCGGGATCGTTTTCAAGGGACAGGGGTTTTACAAGAACGACTCCAGGTCCTCGTCCTCAAGTTCAATTGGGACAGCTACGAGCGACAATAAGGTGCCGGCCAACGGTACCCCGACTCCGGCCAAGGCCGACGTAGGCGCGGGAGACACCAAGTCCGAAACACCGAAAAAGGATTCAGCGTCGGGAAGCACAGCCCCAGCGGGCCAAGGTGCTTGACGCCGGGAGAAGAACATGGCTGAGCCAGTACAGGTGAGCGACGCGAACTTCGAAAGTGAGGTCATCAAGTCCGAGACCCCAGTCCTGGTCGACTTCTGGGCGGACTGGTGCAACCCCTGCAAGATGCTGGCCCCGATCGTCGAGGACCTCGCCTCCGAGTACGGCGCCCGGGTAAAGGTTGCCAAACTAGACGTGGACGCCAACCCCAACGTCGCCGGTCAATTCGGGGTGATGAGCATTCCCACGCTCATCCTCTTCAAGGGCGGCGAGGCGGTGCAGCGAGTGGTCGGCTACCAACCGAAGTCCGCCCTCAAGGCCAAGCTCGACGCGCTAGTCTGAGATAAAGGCTGGGCGCCTGAAGCGATACGATCACGCGCCTATGCCAGACCTCCAGGAGTCGTTTGCGCGCGCCCTCGTTGGGGCCGCATCGGCTCTTGGGGCCGGGTCGGTCCAGGACCCCGCAGTGGAACCGTCCGCGGTCCCGGAGATCGGAGACTACTCTTCGGCGCTGGCCTTCCGCCTGGCCGGGGTCCTAGGGCGCCCGCCCCGGGAGATTGCCGTCGAGCTGGCCCGCCAATTGGGTGACCAGTCCGTCGCTCACTGCCGGGAGATCACCGTCAGCGGCGCCGGCTACATCAACTTCAAAGTGGACTTCACCACGTTCACCCCCTCGGTTATCGAGAGCGCGCTGAATCTGGGAGCGGTGGTGAGTCGGGACCCCCAGGCCGGTCCCAAGGTGGTCGTGGAGCATACCGCCACCAACCCCAACAAGGCGGCGCACGTGGGCCATCTCCGGAATGCCTGCATCGGGGACACCGTGGTTCGGCTGCTGCGGGCCCGGGGACACTTGGTGGAGGTTCAGAACTACATCGACGACACCGGCGTCCAAGTTGCCGACGTGCTGGTGGGGATCCGCCACCTTGGGCTGTCGGCGGAAGCGGGCGAGCCGTTCGACCGCTTCTGCTCCCGCGCCTACGTCGAGGTGTGCCGCC
Organism: Candidatus Dormiibacterota bacterium; assembly: GCA_003133485.1. The sequence continues at coordinate 9,169 of PKXR01000187.1, read as the reverse complement.
GCTATGACGCGGAGCCGGAGCTGGTTGAGCTGCGAGTCCAGACATTGCGGCAGATCGAGGGCCGCGAAGGCGAGGTCGCCGTGGCCGCCAAGGAACTTGCCGGCAAGATTGTCGACGCACACCTCCAGACAATGGCCCGAGCCGGGGTGAGCTACGACCTTCTCACCTGGGAGTCCGACATCATCGAGCTCGGCTTCCTCGGGCAGGCGCTCGATTTGATGCAGAAGTCGGGGGTGATTCGTCAGCCGCCGGACGGGCCGTTCGAAGGCTGTTGGGTACTGCCTCTCGAAGAGGATTCCGGGGAGGAAGAGCTCGCCCAGGGCGAGGCCAAGGTCCTGGTCAAGAGCGACGGGATCGCCACCTACACCAGCAAGGACATCGCCTACCACCTATGGAAGTTCGGGGTACTCGGTCTCGACTTCGACTATCGCCTCTGGTCCCCTCAGGGGCCGGCAACCACCACCGCCGATCCCGAGCTCGCCCAGCTGCCGCCGGATAGCTTCGGCCGGGCGGCACGAGTCGTCAACGTCATCGATCAGCGCCAGACGGCGCCCCAGTTGGCGGTGCGTGCGGCGCTGCGCCGACTCGGCTTCGAGTCCCAGGCGGCAGCCCTCTATCACCTCGCCTACGAAGTGGTGGCGCTCTCCCCCACCGCAGCTACCGCACTGGGTGTGGACACCAGCGAGGGCAAGGCGATGTATGCCCTCAGCGGACGCCACGGAATCGATGTTGGGGCCGACGACCTGTTGGATGAGGCAGAGCGCCAGGTCAAATCAAAGGCGCGCGACCAGACCGTTGCCGCCCGCCTGGCCGCCAGCGCGGTTCGCTACTACCTGCTGCGCTTCGGCCTCAACTCGATCATCAATTTTGACTTCGCGGAGGCGCTGCGGACCAGTGGAGACACCGGGGTTTACCTGCAGTACGCGCACGCACGCGCTTGCGGAATCCTGGCCAAGGTCGAGCCGCTCCCGATTCCGCTAGGTGCTCGTGAGATGAGTCTCACCGAGCAGACGCTGGTGAAGTTGTTGGAGCGGTTCCCGCGCGTCGTGGCCGAGGCGGCAGACGGCCTCAGTCCCTCGACGCTGGCCGGCTACACCTTCTCGCTGGCCACCGCGTTCAACGACTTCTACGAGCACTCAGACCGGCTCTATCAGCTAAAGGACCAGGAGCTCAGGGGGCTTCGACGGGGGCTGGTCGACGCGTCCCGGTCAACCTTGGCCAGATCGCTGGAACTGCTCGGACTGATCCCACTCTCCCGAATCTGAAGGTCCGATCCGAGGGGGCGTGGCGCTGGTGTGCATACTTGGCGACTTGTCCGAGCTAGCGCTATTTCCCCTGCGCGTGGTGCTCTACCCCCATATGCCGCTGCCACTGCACATCTTCGAGCCGCGGTATCAGGCGCAGGTGCGAGACTGCCAGAAATCGGGTGCCAGCTTCGGAGTGGTGGCGATCCGAAGTGGAGAGGAGGCCGGTGGGCCGTCCGATCCGGAAGTGGTCGGGACGGTGGCCGTGATCACCAAACTGCGCCCGTTATCCGAAGGACGCACCCATTTGGTGGTGACCGGTACCTGCCGATTCCTGATCAAGGAGTTGGTCTACGGGATGCCCTACATGAGGGCCGAGGTGGAGATGCTCCCGGACCAGGCGCCGGACCCGGCCGCCTTCATCCTGGCCAGCGAGGCGCGACGGGCGCTGACCCGGTACACCGTCGGCCTGGCCCGCATCACTGGCAGGCCTCCGAGCTCCAATCCCCTGCCGACCGATCCGCTCCTTCTCTCCTGGGTGATTGCCTCCACCTTGATGATCGAACTGCCGCGCAAGCAGCGCCTCCTAGAGCAGCAGAGTGTCAGCCAGAGACTCCGCCAGGAGATCGAATTGTTGAAGCGGGAGTCGACCCTGCTCGACCTGCAGCTGGCGAACCGGCTCCAAATCGTGCCCACCTACGGTCGAAACTAATCGGACTCAGGCCCTATACGTCGGAGTCATCACCGGAAGCGGATCACCGAACTTGGTCGCCGCTCCCGCGCCACCGAAGGCCAGCGACCCAGTCCCAGAGGCCGCCATCTCACGAGCTCCCCACAGCCAGCCCGGCAGTGTTTCAGCCGAGCGGGAGGCCTCCAGGGGCATCGAGGTTCCGACGTCCAGCTACTGAATTATCGCCAGGTAACCGGGCGCTCCAGCCTCATGCCCAGTCAGCGCCGAGGGCGTAATTTGGGCCGCGCGGCTCAAGTGCAGCACATACACGGCGCCACTGAAACCGGTGGCGTGGCCCACCGCAATACTGCTGACCAGGCTGCCCGAAGCTGGCTGAGCCACCTGAGTCCCGGGAGCAACGCCCTCCATCTCTAGGTAGATGGTCTGAGAGCCGCTGAACCCGGAGGCGATCATGGGCACGCCAGAACCGCCGGTGAAGTGGAAGACTACCCAGAACTGGGAGCCGTGCAAGCCGTACTGGACGCTTTGGACTTGGTAGCCGCTCCCGGTGCTGCCAACGACCTGGGTGCCAGTTAGGGCCAGTGGTGCGGTCGTCGACGGGGTGGCGCTAGCCGCCGGGCTGGGCTTTGCTGAGACTGCAGGGGTGGCCTTGCTCTGGGGGTGGTGCACCCCAGCAGGCTTGCTTCCGTGGGTGACGTTCCAGACAATCAGGACAGCTGCGAGGGCAGCTACCGCAATCAACCCGGTGCGGGTCCAGCTGCGCGGTTCCGGCCCGTCAGTTCCGGGCTTGGGCGAGCTTGGGCGCCGGAGGCCGCTTCCCCCACTTCGACGCGGAGGCTCGCGGTCGCTGCTGTTCGCCTTGCGGTCGGCCTGCAGCCCGGGCACGGCAGCTTCGGCCGGTCGGCTGGGAGGAGAGGTGGCGGGGAGTGGTGCGCCCGACGGAAGAGGAGTTTGGCGCGACACCGGGAGTCCGGTGAGCGCAGTGATGTGGGGAGCCCAGGTGTCGGCCGCAGGGGTGGCCGGCGGAAGGTCACCCCAGGGCATCTTGAGTTCGGTCGCGGGCTCCCAGCCTGGGACTACCATCGTGCTGGGACGGGCCTCCTTTGACGGTTCGTCGTCCGGGATGGAAGGCGGTTCGATGGAGGGTGGTGGCTCATACGACGAGTCGGCATCTTCAGCAGCGAAGATCGGCTTCCCCTCATCGTCGACCGGGATGGGGGTTATCGTCGTACTCTCGGTGGCGGCCTCGTCGGCAGTGTCGGCGAGCCACAACTCCTCTGGTACCGCGGCCAGCGCATCGGAGCCAGACCGGTCGGCCTCTTCGGCTTCAAACGCGCTCCCGTGCTCGAGCTCCGGCTTTTCAGCAGCGGGCTCGGCCGCCGTTTCCTCCTCCACTTCAAAGAGAGGACGATCTGCGGCCGGCTCAGGCGTCGCCGGGACCTCTAGGATGGCGGCCCCAATCCCGTTCGCTCCAAACGGGTCTGGCGCGGCCAGCACTGGCTCGTCGAAGTCTTCCACGATGGGGTCTACGGATGGTAGCCGCGGCGAACCNNGCGCTCCAAGAGCGCGGTTGCCTTATCAGTGGTGAGGCGCACCGGAGCGAGCAGGGATATCCGTTCCGTCTCCTCACGGAGATAGCGCATCCCCGTCTTACAGCGCTCGCAGGTGATGAGGTGAGCGTCGAGCTCCAGTTGGCGCTCTCGCGACAACTCTCCATCTAGTGCGCAGCTGAGCGTGAGGAGACTGCATTTCATATTGAGATATCGCGATAAATGCTGCCGTACTCCCGTCGGGCGGCAGCCACCAGTCGGGACGCCGCCTCTGGCGAACACTCCATCCCTACGCCAATTTCGCGGTATGAAAGTTTGGCCAGGTCGCGCAGCAGAAGCGCTGCCCGTCGGCTGAACTCAGTCGCCAGTAGGGCCCTTTTGGCGGTGTTGATGCGAGCGGCTTCGGCGGCCCCCGGACCGAGGCTGATCAGAGCCGGCCGCTTAGCGAAGAGCCGAGCCACGCCACGGCGCTGGGGTGGATAGTGCTGGTTCAAGCGGGCAGCGCGGGTTACCGCGCGGTAGAGGATTGCCCGACCATCACGCTGCAGCGCCGCGGCTGGGAAATGTCGAGCGTGAAACAAGCCTGCCGTCACGTACTCCACCCCGTCCTCGGGCGTGCCGGTGAGGTGAAGGGCGTACGTGACTAGGGCATCGAGATGCTGGCGGCCAAGGTCTTCCAGCGTGCTCGCGGCGATCTGGGGTCTTTCTAGGACGTTATTCATGACGTTGCGTGTGCGGACACGCGAGCTGACGCAAGCATAACCCCCACACGGTTGGCGCGCAAGCACCCCGCTCGGAGAGTCCGATCGTCTGCGCCGAGGCTGTCCGTCACCTGTCGCTGATGGGGATTCCCACTTGCGCCGCGCGCACTAGGAGGATTCACGCGCGACGACTGCCTCGAATGGCTCCAGGCTATTACCACTTAAATGCGGCGGCCGCAGTCCCGCCTCCCGGNNGCGGCCGGGACGCCGATGTCCGCCAGCCAGAGCCGACCGACTAGGGTATGGGCGCACGGCGCCAGGCAACCGGATTTGGGCACAGCCAGCATCAATGTCACGTCGGCGCGCACGCAGTCTCCGCTGGCTTCGCCGGTTGTCGCATCTAAGCCGCTGGGCACATCAATCGCCAATACCAAGGCAGCGGACGTGTTGATGCGATGGACCGCCTCGGCGACAGTCCCGCGCACCGGGCCGGAACTGCCGGTTCCCAGCAGCCCGTCGACGATCAACCCAGCTCCCGCCAGAGCCCACTCAATGGCGGACTCAGCGCTGTAATTAGCCGGTGGCAGCTCCACTCCGGCGGCCTGGGCAGCTCGCGTTTGCCGGGAGTAGCCAGCTTCTGGATCGGCCAGGTCGCCTAAGGCGACCGCCCTGACCCGGCGGCCCCAAGCGGCCAGGTGACGGGCGCAACCGAGGGCATCGCCACCGTTGTTGCCTCGACCCGCCAGCACCGCTACCGATGCTTCCCCTGGCAGGTCATCGAGCAGGCTCTGCGCCAATCGCGCGCACTGAAAGCTAGCGATCGCCATCAGCGCGTCCGAGGAGACTCCCACTTGCCCCGCGGCGTCGTCCAAGGCGCGAGCCTGGTCCGCGGTAGCGGTGACGGCGCCCTTCAAGACGCGAAAGACCGCCTGCCAGTCTTGACCTCCTGGGCCGACTCGGGGGCCGCCCAGGCAACCCTCACCCGGTCACCAAGTTGGAGGTTCAAGAGTGCCGCCGCGCTCATTCCCCGGCCCGCTATCTCAAGATGGTTGGAGCTGTTCCAGAGCATCGCGAAGTCGCCCCTGATCTCCCCGTAGGTGCGTACCAGAGCGGAGATCACCCTCCCGTTGCTGAGAGACACGCTGGCCGGCAGTGGCGAGTACCAGGGGGTCTTTGACACAGTGAGAATGACATTGCCGAAGCGGTCGATGACGAGGACCCGGGCCGTGGTGCCGACGCTGTCGCCCTGGGGCAAGAATTCGCTCACCAGGAGGGGGCTCGCGATCCTGGGGCCTAGATCCTCGAAGCGGGCGTTGCCGGCCGCCAGTCGAGCGGCCACCGGTCCGATCACATCACGGCCGTGGAAGGTGGAGCTGATCCGCTTGGGATCGATGCCGCTGGTGTCGACCCGGACCGCCATCCGCTCCTGACCCCGGCTCCACAGGAAATGGAGCAGGCCGTTGTCCGGGGCGACCACCAGCTGGTGGTCGACCCTGGCCGCGACCAGGGGCCGGTCGGTCCCCACCCCCGGATCCACCACCACGCAGTGCACGGTTCCCTGTGGGAAGGCGGGCGCCGAGGCGCCCAGCCAGTAAGCGCCGGCGCCGATGTCGTGGGGAGGAATCCCGTGGGTGATGGTCACCACCCGGAGATGGGGGGCGACCCGAGCGATCGCGCCCTCGAGCGCCCCGGCGTACCCGTCGGCCGAGCCAAAATCGGTGAGCAAGGTGAGGATCGCGGCCATGGTTCCGAGCCATTGTCGCCCATGGCCGACGTGGGACCGCCCTCCCCCTCTGCACCGCGCCGGGCGGTGGATGGGTTCGACCCGCCGCGGCTGGAGCGAAGGGGCCTAGTTCCTGATCGTGATCGAGATGGCAACACGGGCGCTCGCGGGCGGCACACTCAAATTCACGGTGTAGGTCCCCGCGGAGAGGCCAGCCATCCCCTTCGGACTGGACCCGCTGGCGCCCCCGGTGCGCGGAGGGGCGGCAGCGCTCTTTCCGGTCCAAATCAGCTGGTAAGCCTCCTGGGCCACCCCGGCTGGGTTGCTTGAAGACTCCGGGACCGGTTTGATCGATATGCCGGCTCTGGAGGGGCCAGTGACCGATGCTCCCAGGGGACACGATGACCCGGTCACCCTGACCTCGTCCGTGTCGCTCTGACCCGGGGTCAGGGTCACCCGAACTGTCGCCACTTGCAGATGGACGGTCCCGCTGTGGCAGGTCGCAGGCGCCGCGTCAGCCGCATGGGCGCCACTCACTCCAGGCGGAATCAGCTCCAGATATTGGCGCCCAGGGGAAGTGTGGGCGGGATGGAAAGTCGCCAGCGGGACCAGCACCGCCGCCGCGATCGCGGCGACCGCGATGCCCCCCAGAGCGCCGCGGTGACGTGCCAGGGCCGGCCACGAATTCAGCCAGCGCCGCCACCTGCTCGGAGGGGTGGCCAGCAGCCGTCCTTTCAGCTCCTCACGGAACTCATGGTGCAGCCGGATCTCCGCCATGGAGCGGCGCAGCTCCTCGCCGAGCTTCTCAGTCAGTCGGTCGTCGGGATCCATATCAGGCGCAGTGCCTCCAAAGCCCGGCTGAGGCGGGACTTGACCGTGCCCCCGGCCACCTTCAGCGCGCGGGCGGTCTCCTCCACCGAGAGGTCCAGGTAGACCCGCATCACGATCACTTCCCTTTGGTCGGCGGGAAGCTGGTCCAAGGCCTGGCGCAGGTCGGCCGACAGGGCCAGCTCTGAGAACGGATCGTGAGTGGACGGGTCTGCCGGCATCGTGTCGGTTGGGATCGGAATCCTTCGTCGCAGATGGGAGCGGGCGGTGTTTGCCACGATCGTCATCAACCAAGCACGCTCGGCCCCGGGGTCGCGCAGGCTGGAGCGGGCCCGCCAGGCGCTCACGAAGGCGTCCTGAACGCAGTCCTCCGCCAGGCCTCGGTCGCGGAGAAATAGATAGGCGGTTCTCAAGGCGAGGTCTCCATAGAGGCCGACCCAGCGCTCGGCCAGCGCTTCTGCTTCAGGATCAGGACGCCTCGACGACACCCACTGGTTCCTCCAAGGGTCCTAACTCGATGATTCGAGACCACCGGGGACCGGAGTCTAAGCGGGCGGCGTCCAGGGTGGTCCCGTACTTGTTCAGCCTGAGTCGACCGCCGGGGGCATTCCCAGCGCGCTCAACGGACTCCGGAGCTTCTCCCAATCCCAGCGGTGCCGGCCACTTAGGTGCACATAGGGCCAGCAGGCGGTGTTGAAGAAGAGGTCAGCGGCCTGATCGGGATCGCCTCCCGGGGGCTGCAGGCGACCATCGCCGAGGCCGTCTCGAAAAAGTCGCGAGAAGGGCTCGTTGAAATTGAGTCCGGTGACGCTGGCGCGGTGAAAGACCTGATCCGAGGCCATGAGCAAAGGAAGATGCGCCTCGGCCACGTCGAAGAGAGCCAGTACGGCGAGCGCCAGCCGGTCCCGGGCGGTGCCGGCCGCAGTCAGATTTGGCTGCAGGTGATGGTTCGCGGCTTTTGGCACCCTGGCGGCCATCTGGGCGAACACTGGCTGAGCCGAGGCCAGGGGGAGCGGGCACTGAAGCTTCAAAGTTCCGGGGTTGCGCTGGCCGAAGCGATGGGCCTGCCCGGTCCTGCCCTGGGGTGGCCCGCTACGCGCTTGCCTGCGCCAGGGCCAGGACAGGTCACCTGAAGGGGGCGCTTACAGAGGTGGTTCAGGCGATCGCCGTCAATCCCGACCTCGGGCAGAACGCAGCCAGGGACCCCGATCTAGAGCCGGTCCGGGCTCTTGGTGGTTGGGTGGCCCAGACCGGTTAACTTCATTGAGATGGCCGCCGACCTGATCCTGGTCGCACTGGCGCTGGGGTTCGCCGCTAGCATCGGCGCCCACTACACCGGTGCCTGCATGGGGATGCCTCACGCGCTGGGGCTGGTGAGCGCGCGGCGGGCTCTGCTGCTCATGGCCCCACTGGCGTTCCTGGGGGCGGCCCTGGCCAGCCACGCGGTGGAGGCCCGCGTGGGCACCGGCCTGGTGCAGCACCGACTTACGCTTGGCGACGAGATCCTGGTGGTGGCTTTGGCCTTCGCGCTTACCACCGCTTACAACCGGCTCCGGGTCCCCACCTCGACGATCCAGCTTCTCGTCTTCTCCCTGGTAGGGGTCGCCCTGGGCTCGCGGGCAGGAGTCCAGTGGCGCACCATCGCCACCTTGGTCGTGCTCTGGGTCCTAGCACCGCTGCTCGCGACCGGGTTGGGATTCGTGCTCACCAGGGGCCTGGACTCGCTTCGGGGTCTCGTCCCGGACTGGACGGCGGGATGGGCGGCATCAGTTTGGCGATTCGGCGGCTCCGCTCTGCTTTTGGTCGGACTGGCTGCCTCGTTCGCGATGGGCGCGAATGACGTCTCGAACGCGACCGGCTCGCTCGTGGGCGCCAAGGTGATGTCGGCGACTCTGGCAGGTTTGTTCGGGGGCCTGGGTCTCGCTGCCGGCATCCTGATCTGGGGAAGGCCCCTTTTGGGACGGGTCGCCTTCGACATCGTCCGGGTCGACCAGACAATGGCGGTGGCAGCCCAGCTGGTCCAGGCCGCCGTGGTGCTGGTGGCGGTCGGCCTGGGCTATTTCACCTCTCTCAACCAGGCCCTGGTGGGGGCGATGGCAGGGGCCGGCTTAGCCCGAGGCCGCGAGACGGTCCAAATGAGGGTGCTCGTGGGAATCCTGCGCGGCTGGATCCTCGGCCCGAGCTCGGGGCTGGCGTTGGGACTCGGCGTGAGTTCGCTCTTGGTCGCCGGGTTCGGAACTCGGCTCCTCGGGCCTTAGGANNCCGCCCTAGCGTCGCTCCGGCCTAGGGCCGGTCAGTTTCTCAGTAGTCGGGCATCTGGGGAGCGGCGGCTCCCTTCTTCTCAGGGATGTCGGTGATCAGGGACTCTGTGGTCAACAGCAGCCCCGCAATCGAGGCAGCGTTCTGCACTGCCGAACGGGTCACCTTGGTGG
>PKXR01000106.1 GCA_003133485.1 Candidatus Dormiibacterota bacterium | reverse complement strand
TCCGTCGCGGCTCCCAGGCGGGTCTCCGCCTAGGAGAGGACTGTCTGCGTGGCACCGGGCCCTGTCCGTAGGCACCGTCGGGCCCGATCGCATTAGCCAGGCCCCAGCGGCCTTGGGTTGAGGGGATCGCGACCCGTACGATCAGAGCGGCCTCCGACTCCAAGGATCGGCTGAGGTACACGAGTCCGACCCAAACAATCTCCGGAGTGCCNNCGGGGGGGGGGGAGCGTTAGAGCCACAGTGGGAAGTAAAGGCCACGAGTTCTCGCTCTGCTTCAGCGACGAGGACTTGAACCGTCACCCGCTGAAGGGCCTCACGTGCTATCTGGACCGTCGCGTTGCATCTTCACCCGAATTGGTGTACACTAGGCGCCATGATGACGAGTGTAGAAGCAACGCGCGCTGTTGGCCGGCAGAGGGTGACCCGAACCCCCCGAGGTCTGCGAGCGAGGCGGCTGACACGACGTCTGGCAGCCTATCTTCCGCGGACAACGGACTTGGCAGTCGCCCTTGCCACCAGTCGAGACACTGCGCGCGCTTGGCGATCGGGCCGGGGACCTGAACGGCCACGCGTGTCGTTGCTGCTCCGTGTCACCATGCTCGTTCGGCTCTGCGAAGCCGCTGACCGGTACATAGCAGACAAACGCGCCAGTGGGCGATGGCTCTTGTCAAGCCAGCCGCGGCTCTTGGGAGGGCTCTCTCCAGCTCAAGTGGTGGATCGTTTCGGTGCTACTGGCATGAACCTCATACTCGATGCGATGCCATATCTCGTACCAGCTCGTCCGCCGTCTCCGCTGGATTCCCTAACCGTGGAAGATGTCAGGGCAACGCTTGAAGTCTTCCTGCGCGAGCAAGGGCTCGCCCCTCGCGAGGCGCGAACGGCTCCGGCCCCGTCAGATCAAGAGCTAGAGGCGGAATTGGCTGCGTGGGATGCTGGGCTAATGGACGATCTGGGTGATGACTTTGAGGATTCGACTCATAATGAACGCTCACCGACCCAGGCTCCCCTCATCCACGAGGGCGCCGCGCTCGGAGTGTGAAGCCGGCGAAATTGTAGGGCGAGTGCCCTAGCTAGGTTTGCCTTCTTGAAGTCTCCAATGCGGGCATGCGGCGCTCGATCGATGGGCTTCTGACACCAACGCAATTTGCGCTGCCAGAACACGGGAACCTGGGCTTCAATTCGAGCCGCTACGTCGAGAAGCGCTCCAAGCAGCGCCAGGGTAAGGTCTGCAGATGCTGCATCGAAGTCGTTTCGGACTGCGCAGTCGTAAATGTACAGAGGCCCTGCGTCGTCGCGATGCCACGCTAGGACAGCGATGGGTTCATCCAGAGCGGAACCACGGGTGCTCCAGATAGCTAGGACACGACCCTTGATGTCTCCGCGGTTACTGAGTCTGTCCCTGATGCTCGCGGCCACGCCAACCGGCCACGCGCCGTCGTCAAGACTCGGTGCTCTGCGCTGCGAACTGGCTAGCGCCAGTGGCCCGTCCGGGCCGGGAAGCGGATGGGATCCGCCGACATAAAGCTCTGCACCCCGATGTAGCCTCGTTGTCAGACTAGTTGGCATGGCATTTAGGGGACAGCGGGTCGGAAGCGACTCTACTCATGGCCACGTTGACATCCTATCGAGCTACGGGGACGGCCACTCCACCGCTCCAAGGTCGCCTTACGCCCCAACCCGTCAGTTGCGGCGGGTCACACGGCAATCGCCCGGGAGGTTCGAATCCGTCTCCCTCCGTCATCTAGCGGGGTATAGCGTTGGGCGTGGAAGTAGCACACCGGCCGGAGCACTCATGGCGCGGCTCCCCGTTGCCTAGTGACCATATGGCCTGCTGGTGGCGACCACCAGCACCCATCGCACCGCATATACTCCGGCGGCCCGTCCCCCAAGTTCACTCTAGGTCCCGTTGATGTCCATGTTGATCCGTCTGCCCGGCCAGACTTGGCATGCTCCCACCAGCCGAAGCTTCGACAACGAAGCCGCCCTGGAGCTCCTGCTCAAGCAGTCGCCCGACCTGTTGCCGGGGACGGCCGGAGCCCCTCTTGGGGTGGTCACTCAGCTCTATGTCCCCGAGACCGGCCCGGCCGACCTCGTGGCGGTCTCGTCGACCGGCGCCATCATCGTCGTTGAGTGCAAGCTCAAGGCCAATCCCGAAATCCGACGCCACGTGTTTGGCCAGGTGCTCGCCTATGCCAGCGGACTGTGGCGGATGAGTTATGAGAGCTTCGACGCGGCGTATGCGAAGCAGGCCGGTATGTCCCTTCACGACCACGTGAAAGCGGCGGCCGACGCGGCGTCCACGGAGTTCGATGAGGTCGCCTTCCGGGCGACCGTAGCCCATGCACCTTNNAGGCAACCTGTCGATGGTCATCGCCGTCGACGAGATCACCGACGAGCTGCGACGAACCGTTGAATTCGTGAACTCCCACACGTTGCCCTCGCTGGACATCCTGGCCCTCGCCCTTTCCTACGTCCGCGACGGTGACGTCGAAGTGCTCGTGCCGGCCCTCTACGGTGACGAGGCCGTGCGCGAGAAGGTGCGCCAGACGACCAACCAATCTACGGAAGCTGACTTTCTACGGGCCATCCACGAGTACTGTGACCCGCCCATCGCTGACGCCCTTCGGCGGATCTACGAACACACGAAGAGCTACCCGGCCATCGGGGGCCCGAGCACGGGAGTGGAGGGCGGCCATTTCAACTGGGGCAGAGGGAAGAGGTACCCGTCGGTGACCGCGCGGTGTCTCGTCCAAGGTCAGCCGGTTTCCGTGTGGAGCATCTACACGGACCCGGCTGTGACTGTGTTCGCGATCAATTTCGAATGGATCGCATTTTACAATGTCCCCGAAGCGCGCCTTTCGTCGCTCGCCGCCGCGATGAGGCCCCTGCCCGGGGTAGCCCCGCTCTACTCTCAACTGGAGGCCAAGAAGTGGGTGGCCCGGCCGTCCATCCCGGCCGGACCACTGCTCGCGGAGCCAAGCGCGGTTGACGTCGTTATCGCGGCACTTGACGCGCTGGTAGCGCCCTAACCGCAGAAGGCGGCGCGCGGTGGTTGACCCTCATCTGAGCCGGGGCGTGGCGATCCCCTCGTCCGTCAGGTGCACTGGCTTCCCGTCAAGGTCGACCATGCCGCCCCCATCAGTTGTGGTTGGGGACGGCGCGCTCTACCGGGCCGATGTCCCGTTGATCAGATCTACCGTACAGCGCTGGTGCTATTCAGGCTGGCGACCAGTGCGGGCCCGTTCCAGGTTGCGCCAGAATTCTTGGCGCTCTTCTAGGCATGCTGCAGGACCCGAACGGCGCCAGAATTCTAGGCGTCTCTCCTCATGTAGCACTTTGATCTCCGCTGGAGCCATCGTCGAAAACGGACGCTCATTGCTGCCAATAACGTGCACCAGGTTGGGAAAGGTGCTTGTTCCCCGAATGGGACTGCCGTAGTAGTATCCGGCCGGTTCGTCGAATGCAACCTCTACCCGCCAGGTGTGAACCACAGAATCCCAGGAATGCCCATTCACAGTCCCAGTTCCATACTTGCTTTCTGGCCCTGGCTTGCCCCCGACCACCATGGCCTCAACCCTGGTTCCCAACGGCGGCAACTGGTCGAGTGATCGGGGCAGGAGTCCCGCTGAGCAAACCTGTTCTATAGCCTCGCTTAGGAATTGGACAGCCTCAGCTCTTTTCCCCCCATCCATTTCGAGCCATCCACGCGCCTCAAAGTCAATTATCAATGACGAAAGGTCTTGTCCACGATGTGCCAGCACCTTATCCAGCGCCTCTGGTGTGTTAATTAGCACGACTCCGCCTTCAACAAATGGCAGCCCCTCTCCTATGGTGCCGTTGGGCATGGCCGATCCTCCGACTAGGGATCCAGCGTCACGCCGGTGATCCCACTCTTGCCCGCTGCCTGTCGCAGCCTGACCAGGTCTTCCCCTGGGGGCACCTTGCGCGGGGCGAGGTTGCCGGGACAGCTAGCCAGGAGGCTTAGCGCTGTCCACTCTGGACCTGTGGGAATCCTAGCATGGAACAGGACCTTGGAGGAGCAGCCTGATTCCGACTAGTTAGCGGAGGAGAATGCGTTGAAAGCATGGACTGTTCGGCAACCGTGGGCAGGGCTGATCGTAGACGGCATCAAGGACGTCGAAAACTAGGGGCTGCAGCAGTCATTTCTGAGGCTGGGCTCGCCCGTCAGTTTGACGGCTCTGTCGCCCGGGGCGTCGGGTCGTCCTCAGTGACGGGCAGAGTGACCGCCTTAAAGGCGCCCTGCTCAGGCTGATGCGCCCTGGCGAGATCGACAACACCACGTACGTCGGGAATGGCAGTCCCGGGGGCCACGTGCCAACCGAACTCGTTGTAGCTGGGGATCCACACCCCTTGAAATGTAGGCAAGGGATCTACGATTCCCAACTCCGCCGGCGACGCGGGAAGCTTCACTATCAGTCGGGGTGGACGCGAATACCAGAGGTCCACCTGAAGCACGTTGTACCCTCCTGGCCTCTGGAATGCCACATAGCCTTTGCGCCAGCGACTTCGCCATGGCAGCCCTTGACGGGTGATCTCCACCTCCAGTTCTTCTACGAGGCGGCGGCCCATCTCACTCGAAAGATTGTCGGTGGCCGCTTTGCGTTATTCATGGAAGTTATCGATTCAGCTCGAACTACTGCTTGCAGAACTCGCCTCTGGTCAACAGGTGGACCAGAGTGCTGTCGAAAAGATTCGCGAGTCCTCCATGAAGCAGGCCGCGGACCGGCGCTATGAGTTCTTCGAGGTCGATGACCTATCCCAGTGGTAGGAGATGTCGTAGTCCGATTAGATCCGGTTACTCTCACCTCTTCCGAGCACATCTGATCGGTCAGTAGTAACCGCGTCGTAGCCCACTTTTCCGGGAAACCTTTCAGCCTTGAGGTAAGTGTCTCGGAGGAAGGTGCGGAACCAGAGCCGCCTCGACGGCTGCTCCGAGAATCTCTAATCCTTCGACACCTCGAAGTGATCGGTTGACCAAGTTCATGTAGTCATCAACGGGAAGGCCAACGACCTGAGCCGCAATACCGAGGCGCCCCTTACCCTGAAGAACACGAAGGAGATCCTCGACCGTTCCCGATGTTGCCGCTCTCTCCACTCGCGCCCTCTCCCCCTCCATCATTCCCGCAGGGTCGAAGTCCCATTTGCTGGAGTCAAAAAGCTGCGGCAGGGCTGCAATGATGGTCTCTAACGAATCCTGTCGAGAATGCACCCCCGCGATCACTCCCGTAAGTTGCGGTTCAACCCGACGCTTCCAACGCTCCAGAACCGCCTGCTGCCTCTCAGCCACCGTCACACTCTCCCCCATTCGACCTACGTACCCAGCGTCATTAAATGGCTTCTGTGTGTGAGCCGCTGCTGCCGCGACGACCCTTGGCAGGCAGTAGAGGCTCTCAACCTCGTGGTACGGGAGTACAAACATGCCATCTGGAGTGGCTCCAAGGTACTCGTCAGTATGGAAATCCCGGTCGATGATGCCTATCGCGTGCAAGTTTCCGATCATCCGCGCACCCGACAGAGCAGATATGCATCGGTGAACCATCTCCGACGAACCCACTGCTTGGACTATGGTGTCTCTGTCGTTGAACCATGCACCGTAGAGCGCAGCATCGCGATCGTTTTTGCCGCCTTCACAGAAGATCGCGCGCCGAGCGTGGAATGACACAGAGGCAGCGCCCAGCAAGACCTCTGCCACGTCGTCTGGCAGATCAACGCCAAGCTCCAATGCTTGAAGGCCATTCGCGGGGGAAGCAATCACGTAGGTTGCGTTGCGACGCGATCGCGCAAAGCTCAGATCGTGTGTGATGTACACGAAGCGAACGTCTGGCCGGGCATCCTCGAACTCGTCCCACAGGCGGGAGGCAAGGTCCGAATGAAAGTGGCTCTCAGGCTCGTCAACGACGAGGACGCCTGCCTCGGCGCGGAAGACCCTACCTGCGAGGTAGATCGCGGCACGCTCGCCGTCACTCATGGTATGAGCCGAGTACTCGATTTCGGCACCCAGTACAGTCGATCTGATAATGGGTTGAAAATCCTCAATGGCGAGGCTGCGGCCCGGAAAGGCGTCGGCCCAGATATCTCGAACCCGTTGCATGGCATTATGTGTATCCGGCAGCGCCTCACCCGCCTTTGAGGCGTCCATGAACTTGATGGCATCGGTTGCGTGTTGCGCCATCAGGGACGAGAGAAGGAGGTCGAACTCGTTGGTCCAATCCCAATGATTTCCTCGCGAACGGCCCTTTGTGGTTACAAACTGAGTCTCCGCCTGTTTATAGGCCATGGCCGGAAGGTCTGCGGGAATGCGAGTGTTGCGTAGCGCGTTGACAAACTCCGTAGAGCACGTGATCTGGATGTCTCGGACCTTGCGCGTTTTGCCAGAGCCGTTCGGACCAATGATCACCACCGGGCCGTACCCGTCGAGCTTAGTGCCATCCGAAAGAGTGAGATTCCTCTCTGGCTCTGCGGAAGCTACTTCGTCGGCCATCCTGTGTCCCCTACGCCCGACCGTTGATAAACGTCCGGGCGTGCGCCTCGGAAGATCGCTTGAACGACCGGAGCAACCACCGCATCGAAGCCAAGCAGGTCGAGCGTGGCCGGGTTGTCGTCGATGATTTGAAGACCTGATTCCATTTCTAAATTGTCGCTCATAAGGAATCCAGGATGTCTTGGAGTGGGCTGAAGGCAAAAACTACATCAGCGAATTGACTGGGCTGCAACTCTGCCAGGTCCTTCTGAGGGACCTTGACATACGACCACGTAACACCAGTAAGAAGTGTGGCGTTCTCACACCAGATGTTAGCTGCCCGGTCCTTGTGAGCCACATCTATGTTCTCCTGGCCTTTGGTCTCAACGACGTAGTGCACATCGTCTTTGTCCACTGCGACGAAGTCGGGCTCGTAGTAACGAAGGTTCGTGGCGCTGTCCGTGTACTCGATCGTGAAACCAAACCGCCTTGGTAACTTCGCAAACGAGGTGACGTCTGTTGAGTCCTGGAGGAACTGGGCGAACTCGCGCTCGAAGTCGTTATCCGCCGCCACCAGATTAAATACCGTCTTGCTCGCCTCAAAGGTTGGTCTGGAGAAGGGGAAAGGCTCGGTCTCCGACAAGGCACGGCCAGGGTTCTCCAACGTTGGAGATAGCTCCTCTACCACGAGTTCCCGCAAAACGGTCGCAAACGTCTTCACGGTGACGTACTGGGCCACGCTCGTCGCGATGGCACGGATGATCGCCTTCTCGGCGAGATCCACTGGCTCACCAAAGGCCCGATCTCGGAGGAACTCCCGGACCTTTGGCACGAGAGCCGCAAACTGCGACGGCAGCTTCACGTCCTGGGCTATGCGCTTGGCGTAATAGGAGATTACCTCCTCCGCCGTCTGTGGCTCCGGGATGGTGTACTCGCGCTCGACAAGCGTCTGGAGCGTGATGATGTCCACGCCTTCGTAGCGGAATTGCTGCGCTGTTGCGTCGCCCTCCCTCCTCGGTAGGCGCGGGGATGTCAGTTTCGAGACATCGATCCCAGAGATCTCTTCGGCAAGCGTCTTTTTCCGGGCGAGAATGGGGCTCAGCACTGGGACAGTGATGTCATGGTCGAGCTTCCTCTCATCGGGCTCGATGGTCGTGATGACCAGGGGTTCCTTGAGATCGAAAGTATCGAGCGTGATGTCCTCGTCCTTCTCTAGCTGCTCGACGAACTTGAGAAATGCTGGGTTACCTATCACGTCCACCCGCTCGACATACGAGGATGAGCGATCCCCAAACATGAGTCGGAGGCCACGTCCTATCGTTTGCTCCGGCAAGATGTTCGCCTTGGACGTGTAGGGTCGAAGCCCAACGATCACGGTCACGTTCTGGACATCCCACCCCTCGCGGAGCATCAGTACGCTGACGATCGAGTTGACCGGACTCTGCCCCTCATCTACTCGGCGCGCGACCTCTCGGGCTGCGTCTAGGTCCTTCTTCGACACCTCACCGGTGCGATCCGTGTGGATCACCAGAAGCTGTGCGCCACCGCTCTCAGTCGCCCCGAACTCCGCTGGGTACTTCACGCGGAGGTAGTCACCCACGTCATCGGCCTCGGAAGTACTATTGAGCATAACGAACAGCACGGGCTTCTTACCGAGGGGCTTAAGTTGTTCACGGTACTCCCGCCACCGCTCCACGCCGGCCGTTAGATATCCCTGGTACTTGACGCTGGCCACATCGGACTTGGCCTCATCAAGCCCGGCGGTGATGCCCTTCATTGGCTGTTTGACAACGCCGTCGATGATCGCCTGCTTCAATGGATAGTCGAACACGGTCCAGGTGAAGAGTCCGCCCTTCTGGTAGCGAGGAGTGGCCGAAAAATCGAGTTGGCTGACAAGTCCGCGGGGGTTCTCCCCGTGGAGTCGGCGGATCACCCTGCTCCACTCGCTTTCCTCGTCGTGCACGTGGTGACCCTCGTCGTTGATGACCAAGGCGGGCACACGACGAGCCGCGATTCGCTCATCGAAGTCCTCGATTACCGCAGTCGAATTGGGAGGGATCGGACCCAACACGTCCGTCATCGCTTCCGGCTCGTGAGTGTCCGTGACCCCGGCTCGCTCGTAGAATTGCTGTATGTTCGTGAGGTACAGAGCGCCTTGTGAGGTCGCGCGTTCTGGGTCTCCACGCATGTAGAAGTCCATCTCCCAGAAGATCTTCAATTCGGGTGGGATGATTGGATCAGTTCGAAAAATGCGTCCACCCTGGAAGTCAGATCGCAACCGCTCGAAAACAATGACGTTGGGAGCAACTACAAGGAAGGTCCTCGCATAGTCATCCCGACCCTCAGCAACAGCATTGAAGTACTGCCAGGCGACGGCGAGGGCCATTACCTTCGTCTTGCCACTGCCAGTTGCCATCTTGATTGCGTACCGAGCGAAGTCGTCGTACTGAAGCACGTGTATCCCCGGTACCTTGGCAAAGTGCTCGACCAGGTCCCGGTGTCGGCGAATCTTCTCAACCTCGTAGAGCCAGGCCAGAGTCTCAAGTGCCTCGCGCTGTGCGTAGTAGTACTGGAACCGGCCACCGTCCAGCTCCCGGTGGTCCGTACCAAACCAGTAATTGAACAGGGTCCTGGTAGTTGGCGTAGCGCCCTTGTACTTCGATCTGCGCCACTCTTCCACCCCCTTTCTGATGCCGGGGACGCACGGAGCCGTGCTTACGTGCGCTTTCAGCAGCTCTCCTTGCTCACCCTGGGCCGCCACCACTCTAGGCACGACGGTCACCGACCTTTACCGTCAAGGCTTTTGTTGTGTCGTTGCCCAAAATGTCGATGACTTTTACCACGACGGCGTATTCCCCGGCCTCGGAGTATTCATGCTCAGTGATAAGCGATAGATCGTGTGCTTTCCTCGTTCGGTATGCTTGCCACTCGTTATGGAACGTATCATCCTTGTTATCCCAGTCCACGGCCCAATAGTCGATCCACTGTGACCAATGCCGTACCGCCTTTTGTACGTCAGCGGGCACATCATCGAGCGGAATGATGAAATCCTCGATCCTCAAGGTGACACGAACACCAGACTGCCTCAGTCCCACCGAGAGCGCCGCTAGCTCGAAGAAGTGAATGTCCCCTTGTTCGACGGCACGGGGGTCGAGCACTTCCCGAGGAATACGAACCAAGCGCAGGTTGATTCCTGCCCTTTCGGCATCCTGGCGAGCAATCTCGTTTAGTTCGAAGGCGAAGTCCCAGCCGAGAATGTCTACACTCTGCTCTTTAGGGGCATCCTTCCCCGTTCCGACAGACTTGCGAAACTCCGCGACGATCTGCTTCACGTCGCCTACCGTCACGGGTGCATCGACTGTACCTACGTGGACCATCCTGCCCTGCTTGAGGCCATGCAGCCACAGATAGCCCACAACAGGAGTGGCGTGATACAAACTAAGAATGAACTCACGGTACGCGTTGGCTCTGGTGGCAGACGACGCTCCAAACTCTGCCGCCTGCCATTGCTGACGCTCATACTTGCCCAAATTTTGCACCACGAATGGCGTTAGGCCCGGTACCGAGAGCAATCGCTTTCGTGTTGTGTGAATCGCGAACCTACCCAAGTCAGCGGCTATCCATCGGCGCCGTAAGCGTTCGGCCACCACAGGTGTCGTGCCACTCCCGCAGAAGCAGTCAAGGATCAGATCTCCCTCCACAGACGAAGACTCGACGATCCGCCTCAAGAGGACTTCCGGCTTCTGGGTGCTATAGCCGGTTGCCTCGACTGACTGGTTGTGGATCTTGTTGAGGTCGGTCCATATGTCTTGGATGACCATCCCTTCGTACTCGTCCTCGTATCGCTTTAGCCGAGGGACGCCGTTCTTTGGCCAGTGAATTCGTCCCTCGGTGTCAAGCCTATCGAGCTCCTCATGAGACTGTGCCCAGTGTCGCCCTATTGAGGATGGGTCAATACCTCTCCAAGGCTTTCCCGAAGGCCCATTCTTAGTGATTCCCGGGGCAGTCAAGGTTATTCGCTGGTATCGCTTACCCACTTTCTCGTCGTAGGAGTCAAAGAACATTTCAACATAGTCGGGGTCAGGCTCTTGACGAACCTCGTTCCACGTCCAGCTGTCAGACTTGCTGTACAGAAGAATCGCATCGTGGATGATGCCGCATCGCCGAGAGTCGCTATGCGCAAATGCGCGGCGCCACACGATCTCATTGAGGTGGTGCTCAGAGCCAAATACTTCATCTAGACAGGATCGAACCAGATGGTTCATGTTGGGGCCAATGTGGACGTAGATGCTGCCCTTCTCACTCAGCAGTGCATGCAGAAAGTAAAGAGCGTCTGAGAACCAGGAGAGATAGCTGTCTAGTCCGCGACCCCATGTGTCGCGGTACGCCTTCACTTCGATCATGGATGGGTTCTTGACGAAGTCTTCGTCTTCGACGTGGACGCCGTAAGAGAAATCTTGCCCGGTTGCAAAGGGTGGATCGACGTAAATCAGATCTACCTGTCCCGCGAATTCATCAAGAAGCGAGGGGAGTACATACTTCTTGTCCCCCCATACCAATCGATTGCGCCAATCTTCCGGTCGCTCCGCCGAGGAGAAATCGAGCGACCGCTGTCTCTCTTGTGCAGACTCGTTGACGGTTTCGACCGTCTGGAAGGGCAGCGATATTCGAGTCGGCGCTAGTCGCCGACCGGATGCGTCGTACTTTCCATCCCAGATCAATTCAGGCATGAGAAGAACCTTCTACATGGATACCAGGGCGGGCATCGGAGCGCGAACCTAGCAATGTTTTGCACGAGCATCTTGATCCGATGAGGCAGTGCGGAGTCGGGGTAGCCATATGTCGATCATACGTTCGATGCGGACCGCCCTGCACCGGCTATTTCATGGCCGCTCCGATCTGTCGGGCGACGGTCCTAAAGTCCCGCCTGATGGACCGAATTTCCCGAAGGACCTCCTTCCAGTCCAGTTCTAGCTCGGCGCCTCGTGCGAGTCGAAACCGAATCAGGACGAACTCCTCCACGCCTGGGTAGAAGCGCTCCAGACCCTCCCGTAGGTCTTCAGCGTCCCCCAGACCATCCGCTAGGGCCATCGCGTTGGTCAGCTGATCGAGCCACACATGGCGGACCCCAAGGATCTTCAGGTAGGTGAACGTCGTCTCGTCTCCGCCCGTGGCCGTGCACAGGTCGCCGGGTAGAACCTTGCAGCTGACACGGCGGAGCGTCGTGGTCTTCCGCCCGGTCAGGATGGGCTCCTCGAACTTCCACTTGAAGGTTAGGAGCGGCATCCGGTCTCACCCTCCCAACAGTTTCGCTATGACCGAACCGATGTTCGACGGCCTAAAGGACCGGCAGGTAGCATGTCACCCCAGAGCCGCTGGTTGGTGGTCTGGCCAACCCGCCAGCGCTCGTGGCGGTGCGGTAGGCCAGCCGGCAAGCCCCGAGTGCCCCAGGCTTGGGAATCAAATGGGAATCAAACGCCTATAACTGGTTCCCACAGGAGGCCACTAGACGGACTGAGCCGCCTACTCTGAACTACGAAACGGTACTGGATAGCACCAGACAGACGAACGCACGCGGATTCCTAAACCGCGTGTCGCGCGCGTAAAGAAGAACTGCTCATGAAACTCGCGCGGTCCTGCGAGGATCTGTTATCTCCCCCTCACCCTCGCCCCGCCTCGAAGTGGGCCATCTCGCCAAGAACCGTCCAATCCCACTTCGTAACCCACCCTGCCCCTCCGCTCCCTGGCATATGGGCCGCCCCAACCTCGCGCTTGCGGCGACTGGGCCGGGCCCAGCCGCCGCAAGACTACTTGGAGGCGAAGCGGGCCGCCGGATACTACCCAGAGGCGAATCCCGCCGCCGCCAGACCATGGGGCGGTGAAGCGGGCCGCCGGCTACTCCTTGAGAGGTGGCAAGCTGGGGAGCGAGAGGGCCGAGGGCCGCTCCGGCTCTGGTCCAGAGCGCTGGCGCCCGCCCGAGCACCGCTCTGGACCACTATGCCTCCCTCTTCCCCAAGGTCCTGGAGGAGGGGCTCTCGCCTGACCCCTTGGAGTAGGCGCGCTCGGCCAGCCAGCTGGGTCCCAGCGCGGAGGCGGAACCACTGGCCACCCACGACAGATCACTTCAGGAAATTAGACTAGTGTTAGACTAGTCGAGTGGAAGTAGGAGCGTATCAGGCCAAGACCCACCTCTCGAGGCTGCTGCAGGAGGTGGGCCAGGGCAAGCGGTTCACCATCACCAAGCACGGGGTTCCGGTGGCCGTCCTGGCGCCGCTTGGTTACGACCACCACCAAGGGGTGGCCGAGGCGATCGACGAGTTGCGGCGCTTTCCCGAAGGGATCACCCTGGGCCCGGTCGGTCTCCGGGAATTGCTCGAAGAGGGTCGGCGCTGAGCCTGGTGCTCGACGCCTCGATCACGCTCGCCTGGTGCTTCGAGGATCAGGCAACCCCGCTCTCGCAAGCGGTCTTGGAGCAGCTCGCCGACGATCGCGGTCTGGTACCCGAACTCTGGCCCTTCGAGGTGGCCAACGTCCTGGCCCTGGCCGGGCGACGAGGCCGGATCACCCACGCGCAGGCGATTCGTTTCGTGCAGCTGCTTGACCAGCTGCCGATCACGGTGGAGGAGCTGGGGCGGGACCAGCTGTTCAGTACCGTCTTGATGCTCTCCGAGGCCACTGGACTGACCGTTTATGACGCCTCGTACCTGGCCCTCGCCACGCACGCCGGGGTGCCGCTGGCGACCTCGGATGAGCGGCTGCGCCAAGCCGGGATTGCCGCCGGAGTAGAGCTGTTCCGACCCCCGGGAGAGGCGGCGGCGGACCCGGTCACCGATGACCGCGGGGACCGTACTCGAGACCCTCAGGAGCCTTGACCGCGGCTCACGTGGTCGGGCTCATATCCTGGCCGGGGACCGGTAGCGGGAGAGCAGGAGGGGCGACTTGCGGGTATTGATCTCGGTGGACATGGAGGGGATCGCCGGGGTAGCCGTCCCGGACGACGTCTCCCCCGGCACCCCCGACTACCAGCGGGGACGTCACCTCATGACCAGAGAGGCCAACGCGGCGGTGCGGGGGGCGCTCTGGCACCAGCCCCTGGCCGAGGTGGTGGTGGCGGACTCGCACGGCCCCTTCACCAACCTCATCCCCGAGGAGTTGGACCAGCGGGCCAAGCTGGTGAGGGGCAGGCCCCGGCCGCTGGGGATGGTGACCGGCCTCGAGGGTAGTTCGGCGGCGATCTTCATCGGCTACCACGGCCAAGCGGGGACGGCGACCTCGGTGCTCTCCCACACCATCTCCGGGGCCGCGATCGCCGACGTCCGCTGCCAGGGCCGGTCCCTGGGGGAGATCGGCCTCAATGCGGCCCTAGCCGGGCACCTGGGGATCCCGGTCGTGCTGGTGGCTGGCGACGACACGGTGGCCCAGGAGGCGACGGAGGTGATCGAGGGGGTGACCACGGTCATTGTAAAAACGGCCCTGGGAGCCCGAGCCGCCGAGTCGGTCCACCCCGAGGAGGCCTGCCGGCTGATCGAGGAGGCGGTGCCCAGAGCCCTGGCGCAGCGACAGCAGGTACGAACCCTCAAGTTCGAGGGCGAGGTGGAACTGGAGGTGTCGTTCCACCGCGAGGCCATGTGCGAGCCGGGCCTGCTCATCCCCGGGGTGAGGCGGCTGGGCGGCACAACTGTCGCTTATCGGGCGGTCGACTTCCGCTCGGCCTTTGAGGTGATCAGGCTGCTGGCAGTCCTGGCGGGAACGGTCTAGCCGAGGGCCGAGGCCCCGTCCGCTCGGAGGTCCGTGACGGCTACGGCCGGAGCTGGAAGAGCTGGATCGGGCTCTGGGCGGCGCTGCCCTGCACGTAAGCGGGGCCGGCGCTCCAGCACTCGCCCTGGGGCAGGCAGGTGATCGCAGTGAGGCCCAGGCCCGCGGTCGGAGGAAGCGCCGTCCAGCTCCCGCCGTGGAGCCGCTCCAGGAGGTCCTGGTCTTTGGGATTCGAGCCCACCGCCCAGCAGGTGCTCTGATTGGGGCAGCTGATTCCGCTCAGGGTGGCGCCCCCCTTGAGGGTGGTCTCCGTCGCTGCCCAATGGGAGCCTTGGAGCCGCTCGATCAGGGGCTCCTCCGATCTCTGCTGGGGACCTGAAGAGCTGGCCGGGACGCCGCCCACGGCCCAGCACGAGGAGGCCGTGGGACAGCTCACCGCGGAGAGGCTGTACCCGCGCTTGCCCCCGGGGTCCGGGCTCGAGACCACCTGCCAGGTCTTGCCATCGTAGGACTCGATCAGAGGCTTGCCGCCGACCGTCCCGGGGGGCTGGTCCTGCCAGCCCACGGCCCAGCACGACTTGGCGCTGTGGCAGGTGACCGCCGACAGACCGTCCTCCCCAGAGTTGCCCGAGTTGGGGCTCGGCACGACCGACCAGACGGTCCCGGTGAAGTGTTCGACCAGGGTCCCGGTGGCCTGACCGACCGCCCAGCAGTTGCTGGGGCTGAGGCAGGTGACCCCATACAAAAGCGCCCCCAGGGCCCCCACCGCCGGGATGCTCGGACCCTGGACCAGTGACCAGCTGGTGCCGCTGTACTGCAGCACCAGCGGNNTACGACACCGCCTGGCCCAGATCGTAGGAGCCCACGGCCCAGCACTCGGTCACAGAGGGGCAGGCGACCGAGGAGAGGTAGTCGGAGCTGTCGAGAGGGCTGTTGGGGTAGCTGACGTCGGGGCTGCTCTGGTTAGACCAGGCTCCACCCTGATCGGCGTCAATCAGGGTGTTGCCGAATGAGGCCAGTTGGGAAAAGCCGACCAGCCAGCAGTGGCTGGCGTCGACGCAGGTCAGGCTGCTGACGACTCCCTCACCCCCCGGACCGGTGGGCGCGGTGGCGGCGGTCCAACTCGACGAGGCAGCGGACACCGGCGCTGCAACTGATCCACCGACCAGGCTGGCCAACCCCATGACGGCCAGGGCGACCGCCCTGGCCAGGTGGCGCTGGCTGCCTCGGCCTCCCCGACTCCCCATGGGTCGGAGTCTGGGTGCCGAACGGGGCCGTGTCAACCGAGTTGGCGGGCAGCTGATCCACCTTCCAGCTACTGGATTCCCCTTTANNATAGGGCCTTCCACGGGAATACAGCCTGGTCGGGCAGGGGCCCGGGTGCCGCGACTCGCGCAGCCCCATGTCTCCGAGCATCTCCAGGTGCTGCGTCAGGTGGGGCTGGTCTCCGACTCGGTCCACGAGGAGCACCAGGACGGCCCCTGGGTTGAGACCCTCGCCCTGCAGGAGGAGGGAGGGGTCACCGCCCTGACCAACCATGGCCTGCACCTGACCAAGGAGATCCGAGAAGGCCACGTCAACGCGGGCCTGGCGGAGGTAATGCGGCGGAGCCTGGACATACTGGAGGAGCTGGTCCCCGAGCTCCTCGGAGGCAGCCGCCGGGTCCCCCGGCTTTAGGATCACTGCATTCGCTGCTCCAGCCGAATCTGTGTGCCAAAGGGGACCTGTGGCATCTCCTCGACCCGAGAGCTCACTCCGTGCTTTGATTTCCGGGGAAAGGCTGGACCGACCCCCGATCCTGCTCTGGAAGCACTTCAGGACGGACCAGCCATGGGCGTTGGCCCGGCGCACGGTGGAGTTCTATCGGCGCTACCGGCTGGCGGCGGCCAAGATCATGCCGGACATCCCGCTCCTCTTCGAGGACTTCTCCCTCTCCTCCTTCGCCCAGGTGGGCCAGCTGCGACGGTTCGGCCGGGTGACGGAGGTCGGCCGGGCCAGCGAGTACATCCGCACAGTTGAGCTGACCCGGGCCCAGCTGGAACCAGAGGACGTGCTGCTGGTCACGCTCTTCTCGCCGCTGGGGCTGATCGGGCTCTGGTCCGGCCCATCCGTTCTAAGGGAGCTGGCGGATGGCGATCGGCAGGTCGCCCATGAGGTCCTGTGGGCTCTGGCCGGAGTGGTCAGCCAGCTGGCGGAGGCCTGTGTCGAAGCAGGCGCGGACGGCGTCTACTACTCTTGCTGGGGCCAGGAAGTGCTCTCCGAC